>NZ_VRVC01000052.1:0-31713 GCF_008040005.1 Methylobacterium sp. WL19 | reverse complement strand
AGCTCCTCCGCCCCCCCCGCCGCCGCCAGGGCGCCTGCCCAATCGTGGACGACGGCCACGTCGGCGGCCGAGAACGACCGGTCGCGGGTCAGCACGAGGATGCGCCGGCCCGGCAGCGGCCGGCCGATGGAGTCGTAGGTCTTGCGGCCCATCAGGACCGGCTTGCCCATGGTCAGCGCCTTGAAGCGGCGCAGGTCGCTGCCGAGGCGCCAGATCAGGCCGTTGTCCCGTCCGATCACCCCGTTGCGGGCCACCGCCGCGATGAGGCTGACGCGGGGGCTATGGGGGGCGGGCGCCATCAGACCGCCACCGGCGCGCGGATGGCGGGATGCGGTTCATACCCTTCGATGGCGATGTCCTCGAATCGAAAATCGAACACCGAGCGGACCTCCGAGGCAAGGACGAGGCGCGGCAGAGGACGCTGCTCCCGCGTGAGCTGCAGCCGGGCCTGTTCGAGATGGTTCACGTAGAGATGGGCGTCGCCGAGCGTGTGGACGAAGTCTCCCGGCTCCAGGCCCGTCACCTGGGCGATCATCGCCGTGAGCAGCGCATAGGAGGCGATGTTGAACGGCACGCCGAGGAACACGTCGGCCGAGCGCTGATAGAGCTGGCACGAGAGCCGGCCGTCGGCGACGTAGAACTGGAACAGGCAATGGCAGGGCGCCAGCGCCATCCTGTCGAGGTCGGCCGGGTTCCAGGCCGAGACGATCAGCCGGCGCGAATCGGGGTTTCGCCGTATCTCGTCCACGAGCCAGGAGATCTGGTCCACTGCGCCGCCGTCGGGCTTGGCCCACGAACGCCATTGCTTCCCGTAGACCGGCCCGAGATCGCCGTTCGCATCGGCCCATTCGTCCCAGATCGTGACGCCGTTGGCCTGCAGGGCGCGCACGTTGGTGTCGCCGGTGAGGAACCACAGCAATTCATGGATGATCGAGCGCAGGTGCAGCTGCTTCGTCGTGACGAGGGGAAAGCCCTCCGCCAGGTCGAAGCGCATCTGGTGGCCGAAGACCGAGAGCGTCCCCGTGCCGGTCCGGTCGTCCTTGCGCGTTCCCTCGGAGAGGATGCGTTCGAGAAGCTGATGATAGGCGTGCATCGGGGTCCCGTGTTGCATCTCCCGCGATACCGCGAACGGGGCCGCGAGGCGAGCGTCAGGCGGGCGCCGGCCACAGCAAGTAGGCGACCACGGCGAGATTGCTCCAGACGTGGAGCAGGATGCAGGGCCAGAGCCGCCCGGTCCGCCAGCGCAGCCAGCCGAGCATCAGGGCCAGGGGAATCAGCGAGACCGGGCGGGCGATGCTGCCGACCTGGATGTGAAGCAGCACGAACAGGGCGGAGGTGGAGAGGATCGCACCCCACGGCTTGAGGAAGCGCGAGGCCCGCTCGAACATCGCCCCGCGCATGAGCACCTCTTCCGCCACCGGCGCCAGCACGATGGTGAAGGCGAGCCAGGCGATGGCCCCGGTCCTGCTGAGCAGCGGCGACAGGCCGACATTGCGGCCGAACGCCATGTGGAAGACCTCCGCCGTCCCGATCACCCACAGGATGTGGAGGAACGGCCAGAGCAGGAGGATGGCGAGAAGCCGCGAGGGCACGAGGCCAGGCGCCTCCACGGGGGTCAGCGCGAGCCTGGCGCGCCACGCCTCGCCGCTGGACCGGATCGCCGCGCCGATGACGATGGCGACGATGAGGCACTGGCGCAGAATATCGCTCGCCACCTCGCGCAGGACCAGCTGCTGCGGATACAACCGGGGGCGGCGGGCCTCGGTGGCGAAGGGGTCTATGCCCTGCAGGATGTCCGCGCCGACGCGCACGACGAGCAGGGCGGCGATGGCCGCTGCGAGCATCACGAACAGGGTCGCCAGGACGAGGCCGATGGCATCGCGAAACGCCGCCGCGGCGAGGCGGATCGGGGACCGGCGCGGCCGCGCGCCGCCGGTGGCGGCCAGCATTGCGCCGATTGCCCGGTCGTCGGACAACTCCACGTCAGGATCGGGCTTCAAAAGCGACGCCTCTCCCTCTATATTCGTGTCGTTCGGTCGAGAGGCCGAACTGGGTGCCTGACAATCTTCGGCCGAGGCCGCTCGATCCCGGCGCTTTCACCAGAATCCCGGGTACGTGGATACGGTGTCAATTCACCGCCCCCCCGTGGAGACCACGGTGGGAACGGCGCGATTGAAACCGGCGCCCGAGTCCGGCAAGCCTTCACGTCAATTCACCGACCCGGTGCGCCGTCGGCGCGACATTCCGGCAGGTACCGGGCAAAGCGACAAGCGATGGCAGACGATCTCATCCGTTACGACCTCCTGGTTCAGGATGCCCTGCGCGGCGTCGTGCGCAAGGTGCTGACCGACGCGGCCCGCGAAGGTCTCGCCGGCGAGCACCATTTCTACGTGTCGTTCCGGACGGAGGCGCCGGGGGTGCGGATGTCGCAGCGCCTGCGGGAAAAGTACCCCCAGGACATGACCATCGTCCTCCAGCATCAGTTCTGGGATCTCGGCGTCACCGAGCATTCCTTCGAGGTCGGCCTGTCCTTCTCCGGGGTTCCCGAGCGCCTGCTCGTGCCCTTCGACGCCTTGAGCGGGTTCTTCGACCCCTCGGTCCAGTTCGGCCTCAAGTTCGACCTGAACGAGGCGGCGGACGAGGACGCGCAGGACGATGCGCCGCAACCTCACGGCACGAAGAACGCCACGCGGGGCGCGGCCTCCGAGCCGAGCGAGATCATGCCGAAGGGCAACGCCGTCTCGGCGATCGGCGCCAGCGTGCCCAAGCTCCTCCCCGCGCAGGGCGCGAGCCAGAACCTCGACAAGACCGAGGACGGTCCCGACGGCAAGGCGGCGCGCCCCGCGGCCAAGAAGCCCGACGGCGGCGAAGCTGGTGCCGAAGTCGTCAGCCTCGACGCTTTCCGGAAGAAGAGCTGAGATTAAAGTCGCTTCGCTGCTTTTCGCGATGCCCGACGAATCGGGCTGTGCCTCGCTCCACCCGTCCGGGGCTACTGGATTCACACATTTGCTCGACGGCTGTTCCCGTTATTCAATAGGGTTCGGCCTAAGGCGCGACGTGCTCCCTCTCCTTCCAGGAGAGGGGACGCGCGAATTGGTGAGTGTCGTAGCCATCTAGGGAAGGGACGTTGGTTACGCTGAGTCTGCGCGAGCGCGGTCGTGAGACCTCGCCCCCCTCTCTCGGACATTTGCAGAGCGCAGCGGACGGTGATCCGCGACCCGCCGCAGCGGTTCTCAGCCCCGCCGCTCCACCTGCATCCGCAAGCCATGTTCCGGCCGCAGCGTCACCCGCTGGAGCGGCGTGACGGGGGCGTGGTCGGGTGACAGCGAGAAGCGCGCGGCGCGGGCGATGTGCGCCAGCACGATCACTGCCTCCTGCAGCGAGAAGCTCTGGCCGATGCAGACGCGGGGGCCTGCGCCGAACGGCAGATAGGAGAAGCGCTGAACGGTGGCCCGGTTCTCCGGCAGGAAGCGCTCCGGCATGAACGCCTCGGGATCGTCCCACAGGGTGCGGTGGCGGTGGAGCACGTAGGGCGCCACCATGATGAGCGAGCCCTTGGGGATCTTGATCCGGCCGATCCGATCCTCCGCGATGGCCTGACGGCTCAGGAACGGCACCGGCGGGAACAGCCGCATCGTCTCTTCCATCACCGCCTTGGTGAAGGGGAGCGCGTCGGCATCGAACCCGTCGCCCTGCACCGCATCCACCTCGCGCTCGACGCGGGCACGGGCCTCGTGATCCTGCGACAGGCAATAGAGCGCCCAGGTGAGCGCGTTCGCCGTGGTTTCGTGGCCGGCGGCGATGAAGGTGACGATGTTGGCTTTGACCTCCAGATCGCTGAGGCCCTTGCCGGTTTCCGGGTCCTGCGCCTGAAGCAGCAGGGTCAGCAGGTCGGAGGGGGCCGTTCCGGCGTCGAGCTGCGTGCGCCGGCGCGCGATGAGGGCGTTCACCACCTCCTCGAAGAAGCGGATCGCCGGACGCGCCCGGAGCCGGCCGATGCGCGGCACGAAGGCCGGCACGCCGAACACGTCCATCGGGTCCACCGGCCCGACCGATTCGAGGAACCGGGTGATGGCGCGGCCCAGCGCATCAGGGTCGCTGGACAGGCCCTCGGTGAAGATCGTCCGCTCCAGCACGTCGAGGGTGACGCGGGTCATTTCCAGGGGCACGTCCACGGTGGTGGCGTCGCGCCGGGCGAGGCGGCGGCCGATTCGCGCGCCCGCCTCGTTCATGGGGGCGGCGAAGCCGAGGACGTGGCGGGCCGAGAAGATCGGCGCCAGGGTGCGCCGCTGCAGCTTCCACTCCTCGCCCTCCGCCGTGAGGAGGCCGTTGCCGAGACCCGGCGCGAGCACCCGGCGCTGCAGGTCGTCCTTGCGGTAATTGGCGGCGTTCTCCACGAACAGGTAGCGGATCAGGGCCGGGTCGCTGACCACGGTGACGCGGCCCATCGCGCCTTCGCGCGCCACCACGGGCTCCACGAAATGCTCGTCGAGCCAGGTGGTGATCGGGTTGGCGCGCACCGCCTTGAGGAAGGCGAGCAACCCCGGCTGTTCGCGCCGGGGGCGCGGGACGACGGGGCGGAAGCGCGGGAGGGCGTCGGGCTCCAGGGTCGCGGCGTCCAACGGCATCGGCAATCGTCCTCGCTTCGTCCCGGAACGTGCCTGACTCCGGCACGGTCCTGTGACGCCTTTGAAAGAAAGCACCATCGCGGTTTTCGGCCGCACCGTTTAAGTAGGGCCGCATACCCCGCCATCTAAGAGGCCACGATGTCGCCGCTCGAAAGCCCCACCGAAACGTCCGCCACCCGGACCGAGTCCGACACGTTCGGCCCCATCGAGGTTCCGGCCCATCGCTACTGGGGCGCGCAGACCCAGCGCTCGATCCAGAACTTCAAGATCGGCACCGAGAAGATGCCGGCCCCCCTCGTCCATGCCCTCGGGATGGTGAAGCAGGCCGCCGCCCTGGTGAACCAGGATCTCGGCGCCCTCGACCCGAAGGTGGCCCAGGCCGTCGCCGCCTCCGCCGCCGAGGTGGTGTCGGGCGAGCACGACCAGGAATTCCCCCTCGTGGTCTGGCAGACGGGCTCGGGCACCCAGTCGAACATGAACGCCAACGAGGTCATCGCGAGCCTGGCCAACGAGCTGCTCGGCGGAAAGCGCGGCGGCAAGTCGCCGGTCCACCCCAACGACCACGTGAATCGCGGCCAATCCTCCAACGACGTGTTCCCCACGGCGATGCACATCGCGGTCTCGCGCGAGATCAACGACCGGCTGCTGCCCTCCCTGAAGCACCTGCACGACGCGCTCCAGGCGAAGTCCGAGGCGTTCGCCGACATCGTCAAGATCGGGCGCACCCATTTGCAGGACGCGACGCCCGTCTCCCTCGGCCAGGAATTTTCCGGCTATGTCGCGCAGGTGGCGTTGGGCACCGAGCGGGTGAAGGCGACGCTTCCGGGCGTGCTTGCTCTCGCGCAGGGCGGCACGGCGGTCGGCACCGGCCTCAATGCCCATCCGGAATTCGCGGAGAAGTTCGCGGCCAAGGTCGCCGAGCTGACCGGCCTGCCCTTCACCTCGGCCGCCAACAAGTTCGAGGCGCTGGCCACCCACGACGCCCTCGTCTTCACGCAAGGCGCGCTGTCGGCCCTGGCGGCGGGCCTGTTCAAGATCGCCCAGGACATCCGCTTCCTCGGCTCCGGCCCGCGCTCGGGCCTCGGCGAACTCTCCCTGCCGGAGAACGAGCCGGGCTCGTCGATCATGCCGGGCAAGGTCAACCCGACGCAGTGCGAGGCCCTGACCATGGTCTGCGCCCAGGTGATCGGGAACGGCACCACGGTGAGCTTCGCCGGCTCCCAGGGTAATTTCGAGCTCAACGTGTTCAAGCCGGTCATCGCCAACGCGGTGCTGCAATCGATCCGCATCCTCGCCGATGCGGCCGTGAGCTTCGCCGACAATTGCGTCGTCGGCATCAAGGCCAACGAGGACAAGATCGCCGACCTGATGAGCCGCTCGCTCATGCTGGTGACGGCGCTCGCTCCCTCCATCGGCTACGACAAAGCCGCCGAGATCGCCAAGACCGCGCACAAGCGCGGCACCACCCTGAAGGAAGAGGCCCTGCGCCTCGGCTACGTCACGGAGGAGGAGTTCGACCGCGTCGTGCGCCCCGAGACCATGCTGGCACCGAGCGTCGACTGACGGGGAAGCTCATGGCCGAGATCATCAACCTGCGCTCGGTCCGCAAGGGCAAGGCGCGGGCCGAGAAGGAGGCGAAGGCGGAGGACAACCGCATCGCCTTCGGCCTGCCGAAGAAGGCCAAGACCCTGGCCGAGGCCAAGAAGGCCATCGAGTTCTCGCGCCACGAGGGCCACAAGCTCGTGGGACCGGATTCGGACGGGTGACAAGCGCAACGGTTCCCCCTCCCCCCTCTGCGGGGGAGGGTGGCCCTCGCGTGAGCGAGGGTCGGGAGAGGGGAGCGCCATCTCCGGAGAGGTCGCCCCCTCTCCCGCCTGCTCCGCAGGCACCCTCCCCCGCAGAGGGGGGAGGGTTGCGCGCCCGATGACCACCGGCACCACCAAACGCTCGGTGATGATCGCCGGCCACCGGACCAGCGTGTCGTTGGAGACGCCGTTCTGGGAGGCGCTGCGCGAGATCGCCGCCGCCCGCGAGCAGTCGGTTCAGGTGCTGATCGGCGAGATCGACGCAGCGCGGGGCGCGCAGAACCTGTCCTCGGCGATCCGGGTGTTCGTGCTGGCCGAAGTGCGCCGGCCGAACTGAAGCCGTGGGCGTCTATGGACGCCGGATACCGACGAGGCTCGCCGAGGCGGGCGCTCCGAACGTCTCGCGGAAGGCGTTGGCGAAATGGGCTTGGTCGGCGAAGGCCGCCTCGTGGGCGGCGACCGTGAAGGTTTCACCCCGAATGACGGCGTCGATCGCCCGCCGCATGCGCAGCCACGAGCGATAGCGCCGGAAGGGAACTCCGACCTCGCGGGTGAACAGGTGCTGCATCCGCGAGGATGACAGCCCGACGGAGGCCGCGAGGCGCGGTGCCGACATGCCCGTGTCCTGGCAGGTGCCGAGGTCGGCCATGATCCGGGCGATGCGCCCATCGAGCGTCGGTCCGTTCCGGCGCACTGCGAAACCGGCGAGATCGGCGATGGCCTGCCCGGCCCAGACCGTGGCGCGCGGGCATTCGTAGAGCGCACGCAAGGGCTCGATCTCACCCCGCATGGCGACGCGTGCGCCGCCGATGTCCTCGCCGGCGGCGATCAGGCCCAGGAGAGCCTGCGCTCCGGCCTCCGGCTCGAGATAGAGCACGGCCAGGGGGTCGCCGGCGCAATCGAGTTCGTGCCGCATCCCGGCCGGGACGAAGGCCGTGCGGCAGGCGATCCACGGACCGGGCCTGAACCGGATGCGGAAAGGGCCATACAGGCCCGCCAGATAGACCGGCGCACCATGCTGGTGGCTGGCGTTGTAGGCGAGCGGTCCGGCAAAGAAGGTATGCCCGCCCTCGACGTGCCAAAGGGGGCCGAGGGCGGGGGCAGCACGTTCGTTCAAGCGGTGTCCCCTCCCCACGCGCTAGGCCGGTCATCCCCGCCTCGCGGTCCACCGGCGCGGCGGGGTCAGCCGGAGATCCTGCGACGATGATCACATTGAGCCGCCGCCTTGTCACGGGCGCCCTCGCGGGCCTCGCTCTTTCCGGCGCGAGGCCGGCCCTGGCCGGTGCGGCCGCCCTGGCCGAGGCGTCGGCGTCGCGGCGCATCCGGCTCGGCGCCTTCACCATCACCACCTTGCTCGATGCGGACGAGACCATCGACGGGCCATGGCCGATCGTCGGCGAGGACCGCCCGAGAGAGGAGGTGCAAGCGCTGATGCGGGAGAACCGGCTTGCCCCGGACCGCTTCACGCCGGGCTTCACCCCGACGCTGATCGAGACCGGCACACAGCGCATCCTCTTCGATACCGGAAACGGCGAGGTCGGCTTCATCCCCAGGCCGGCGGGAGGGCGGCTGGGTCAGGCGCTACGGCGCGCCGGAATTGCGCCGGAGACGATCGACCTCGTGGTGATCACGCATTGCCATACGGATCATATCGGCGGCCTCCTGGACGGCGGTGTTCCGCAATTTCCCAACGCGGCCTACGTCGTGGGAGAGGCGGAATACCGCTTCTGGACCGCGGAGGAGCGCCTGTCGGCGCCGGCGGACAGCAACACCTACCGATCGGCAGCGGTGGTGCGCAGCCACCTCGTCCCGCTGCGCGAACGCATCCGCTTCGTCGGACCCGGCGACACGGTCGCGCCCGGCATCGACGTGGTGGCCGCCTTCGGGCACACGCCGGGGCACCTTGCCTTCCATTGCGAGAGCGAGGGGCAACGGATGCTCGTGTGGGGCGATTGCGCCCATCATGAGGTGGCATCCCTGATTCACCCCGAATGGCACGCGTTGTTCGATCTCGACAAGGATCAGGGCATCGCGACCCGTCGGGCGATCTACGCGATGGCCGCCACCGAAAGGCTGCTGGTGGCGGGCTATCACACGGCGTTCCCGTCGCTCGGCCATGTCGAAGCGCGAGGAACGGGCTATCGCTGGATTCCGGTGAGCGAGTCCGGAACTCCCTGACCCCCCTCTTCCCGTCCGCTGCCGATCCGACCCGTCGACAGGACATGCGCAGGTCTAGGTGAAATGCGGAGGTGTAGGCGCCACTTCGGGCCTACTCCGCCGCCTCCAGCACCCGCGTCCCGCCCAATCCCTCGAGCACCGCCGGCTTCGGCCCGCCCGTCGCCCAATCCAGCAGTTCCACCGTGTGCACGATGGGGATGCGCGTGCCGTTCCCGATCTGCGTGGCGCAGCCGATATTGCCGGTGGCGATGAGATCGGGGCGCATGCGCTCGATATTGGCCACCTTCCGGTCGCGCAGGCGCCCGGCGATCTCCGGCTGGAGGATGTTGTAGGTGCCGGCCGAGCCGCAGCAGATATGGCCCTCGGGCACGTCCTTCACGGTGAAGCCGGCCTTCTTGAGCAGGTTCTTCGGCTCGGTGCGGATGCCCTGGCCGTGCTGCATCGAACAGGCGGAATGGTAGGCGACCACGAGGTCGCTCTCGAACAGGGGCGGCATCAGGCCGAGGCTGGCGACGTATTCGGTGACGTCCTTGGCGAGGGCCGAGACCCGCGCCGCCTTGTCCGCATAGGCCGGGTCGTCGCGGAACATGAAGCCGTAATCCTTGATCGTCGTGCCGCAGCCCGAGGCCGTGACGATGATCGCGTCGAGGCCGTCGCCGTCCATCTCGGCGATCCAGGCATCGATGGTGCGCTTGGCCTGGGCGTGGGAGGTCTCGGACTTGCCCATATGGTGGGTGAGCGCGCCGCAGCACCCCTCCCCCTTCGCCTGGACCACCTCGACGCCGTGGCGGGTGAGAAGCCGGACCGCCGCCTCGTTGAAATCCGGCCGCAACACGCTCTGGGCGCAGCCGCGCAGGAGGGCGACCCGTCCGGCGCGGGCGGGCGCGGCCTCGCCCTGGAGCAGGGCGCTGGCTTCCCGCGCGCGGTTGTCGGCGGGGAAGGTGCCGGGCCGGTCGTTGACGGTGCGGTTGGGCAGGAGCGCGGGGGCGAGGTCGAGCATCGCCGCGAGACGGTTGCCGACACGGGGCAACTGCGCGACGAGGGGCCGGAACGGCGAGCCGATCTTGGCGGCCAGGAGCGCCAGGCGGAAGCGGTTCGGATAGGGCAGCACGAAGGCGAGCACGCTGCGCAGGAGCCTGTCGCTCAATGGCCGGCGATAGGTCTCCTCGATATGCGTGCGGGCGTGATCCACGAGGTGCATGTAATGCACGCCGGACGGACAGGTCGTCATGCAGGACAGGCAGGACAGGCAGCGGTCGACATGCTTGACCACCTCCGGTGTCGCCGGCTTGCCGCCCTCCAGCATGTCCTTGATCAGGTAGATGCGACCGCGCGGGGAATCGAGTTCGTCGCCGAGGAGGAGATAGGTCGGGCAGGTGGCGGTGCAGAACCCGCAATGCACGCAGGTCCGCAGGATCTTCTCGGACGCCGCCATCGCCGGCTCGGCAAGCTGCGTCAGGCTGAAATTGGTCTGCACGGCGTTTCCTCGGGGTCCCGATACGTCAGCCCGCCCGGCGATCTTCCGCCGCCCGGCGCTGTTTCCCGCAGCTTAGAGGGAATTCGGGCGGAAGCCGAGGCTTGGAACGGCTCTAAGCGGCAGCCTGCCGCACCCCGACGACGCGGATGGCGCAGACCGTCGAAAGCGCTCCCCACGAGCGCTCGCCGCGGGACGTTCAGATCCCCGCATACATCCGGCCGGGGTTGAACACCCCCTTTGGATCGTGGGCCGCCTTGATCCCGGCCGTCATCCGCAGCAGGGGATCGGACAGGGGCTCGAAGACGGCGGTGGCCGCGCGGACCGCGTCCGGCGCCCGCACCAGGGTGGCGTGGCCTCCGGTGGAGCGCAGGACGTTGCGGATGGTCTCGGCGCCGGCATCGCCCTCGGAAGAAGTGGCGAGCCAGACGAGGCCGCCGCCCCAATCGTAGAACCAGCGCGCCTGGCGCTGCGCCGCGATGGCGGCGGTGACGGCGGGTCCTTTGGTCGGCGCGGTCGAGATCCGCCACACGGCGGCCGCGCGCGGTTCCGTCAGCGGGATCACGTCGCGGATCGCGGCCCACAGGACGGCGCCGATCCCGTCCTCGATGATCTCCGGCTCGCCGAAGCGCCGCAGGAGCTTGCGCAACTCGCCGAGGCGATAATCGAGGGAGTCCGAAAAGCCCTCCAGGCGCATCAGGGTGCGGGGGCTCGGCCCGTCGAGGCCGCTCGGCAGGTGAGCGGCGCCGGTGAGTTCGAACGGCGATCCGAGGGCGGCGCTGAGGGCCGCCACCGCCGTGGCGTCGTCCAGGCCGGAAAAGGCCAGGGTCGCCGTCCGTTCCTGCACCGGCAGCACCTTGAAGGTCACCTCGGTGAGGAGGCCGAGGGTGCCCCATGAGCCGGCCATGAGCTTGACGAGGTCGAGGCCGGTGACGTTCTTCATCACCCGCCCGCCGGACTTGATGGCCTCGCCGCGCCCGTTGACGAAGCGGACGCCGATCAGGCTGTCGCGGGCCGCGCCCGCATTGATCCGGCGCGGTCCCGCATTGTTGGTGGCCGCCACCGCGCCGAAGGTGGGCTCGCCGCCCGAGCCCATCAGGATGCGGTGGTCCATCGGCTCGAAGGGCAGCATCTGGCCGCGTTCCGCCAGCAGGGCCTGCACCTGCGCGAGGGGAGTGCCGGCGCGGGCGGCGACCACCATCTCGGCCGGTTCGTAGAGGGTGACGCCGGAGAGTTTCAGGGAGGAGAGGGTCGATTCGTCCTGCGCAGGGCGGCCGATGGCGGCCTTGGTGCCCCCGCCAACGAGGCGCATCGGCTCGGCGCGGCCGGCCGCATCGGCGACGATGGCTTGCGCCTCGCCTTCGTCCTGAGGCTCGTATGTCCGCATCGTTTCCCGCCCGTTGTGATGCTCGCCGGCATCCTTTGCCGAACCATATGCGGGAAGCGGTGCCCCCCTTTCAAGCGGCGCTCCTGTCTCAGGCGGTCGGGGTGACGGTGCGCTGCCGCAGATACGCGGCGGCGAGGCTGCGCAGGCCGGCGATGTCGAACAGCGCCACGAGCAGGACGTAGACCAGCACGCCGAGGGGCAGGGAGATGGCGAGGGCCATGGCCGGGTCCATGTGCCGGAACGGCGCGAGGCAGGCCATCATCGCCAGGGTGGCGGTGCAGGCGGCAAAGACGTCCCACCAGTCGATGCGCAGGCGCTGCGGTCCGGCAAGAGCGCGGACCGCCAGCCACAGGGTCGAGGCGACGAGGCCGGCGCTCTGCGCCATGGCGATGCCGGGCGCCCCGAAATGCGTGGGCAGGACGAGCAGGCAGACGGCGTTCACGGCGAGGCCGACGATGGCGGCGGCGATGACCGGCACCGTCTTGCGGCGGATCTGGAAGATCGGGTTGAGGCCGAAATTGAGCAGCGTGCCGCAGAGCAGGCCGGGAATGAGGATCAGTGCGTAGAGGGCGAAGGGTCCGCGATACGCCTCCGGCACGATGAGCCCCTGGATCGCCGGAAGCACGGCCCAGAGCCCGCCGGCGCAGGGCACCATCAGGGCCACCACGATGCCCGCGTTGCGGCCGATCTGGGCTTCGGCCGCCACGTGGCCCTCGTGCTCGTCCACCCGCACGGCGAGCTGGAACAGGATGAGGTCGAGGGCCGTGCCGATCATGCTGAGGCTGCGGGTGGCGACATCGGCGGCCAGGGCGAAATACCCGGCCTCCGCCAGTCCGAACCACATGGCGATGGCGCTGCGGTTGAGGAACGGCGTGATCTGGTAGATCGCGTTCGCGGCGATGAGCGGCAGCCCGTAGGCGCGAAACAGCCGCCAGGTCTCGCCCATGCGCACGCGGACGATGGGCACCTTCGGATCGAGCAGGGGCCTGCGCAGCACGAGGACGGGCAGGAACTGGCTGAGCCCGCAGGCGACGAGCACCCAGACCGGCTGGGGAAACAGCCAGGCCGCCCCCGCCATGAGCAGGAAGGCGAGGCCGTTCTTGACGATGGTCAGCTTCAGGTAGAGGCCGCCGTCGAAGCGTGCCCGCGTCAGGGCCGCGTGATAATCGAACAGGCCGATGCCGAAGGCGGCCAGCCCCGCCCCCGCCGCGATGGCGAAGCGCCCCTGCACATCCATCTCCACCGTCGCGCCGACCACCGCGCACAGGGCGGAGGCGACCAGCAGGACGAGGGCGAGGACGGCGTAGGCGCGGTCGAGCCCATGACGGATCCAGGGTTCCTCCTGCCGGACGCGGTTGGAATAGAACCGGGTGGCCGAGAGCCGAAGCCATTCGAAGACGAGGGTGTTGAGGACCACGGCGCCCGTGGTCGCGAGGCCGAACAGGCCGAAATCCGCCGGCCCCATCAGCTTGGCGAGGAGCAGGCCGAGGCAGAAATTGAGCCCGGCATTCAGGATGAAGGCGGCGATCACGGCCATGCGGTCGACTCTGGTCGCCGGAGGCCCGGCTCTGCTCCCGATCCTTGCGCGCCGGCCCGAAAAGAATTCCCTAAATCCCGAGCCGGCCGGGCCGCCCCCGCGTCAGAACCAGCCGCGCAGCTTGAAGAAGACGACCGGGATGATCGCGCTGATGACGATCAGCGACAGACCATAGGGATAGCCGTAGACCCAGTCGAGTTCCGGCATGTGCTTGAAGTTCATGCCGTACATGGAGGCGATGAGGGTCGGCGGAACGCCCACCACCGAGACCACGGTGAGCACGCGGAAGGTGTTGTTCTGCTCGATGTTGATGAGGCCCAGGGTGGCGTCGAGGAGGAACTGCACGTTCTCCGAAAGCCGGATCTCGAACTCGTCGAGGGAGGCGATATCCCGCCGCAGGGTCTCGAAGCGCGGCATCTCCGTAGCGCCGAGGAGGTGCTCGCACTCACCGGCGACGAACGGGAGGATGCGCTCGAGGCCGAGCAGGCTCGAGCGGATCTTGCCGAGCGCCTTGCCCCGCCGGCCGACGCTGCGGAGGATGCGGCGCAGCGCGAGATCGCGGCGGCGCGGGGTCTTGCCGGAATCGCCGGCGACACCCCCTGCCCTCACGTCGAAATCGAAGATCCGGGTGGAGAGCGCGTCGAGATCGGCGCCCATCTCCTCCAGGGCGTCGGCGAGGCTGTCCACCAGCTCCTCCACCAGGAGCAGGAAGATCTCGGTGCCGGTCTGGCAATCGCCGTCGCCGTCGCCGATGCGCTTCTTGACCTCCTCGAAGGCGCGCAGCTCGTTGAACCTGACCGTGATGAGCCGGTCCCGGGTCAGGACGAAGCCGAGCGGGGTCAGCTGCGAATCCACCTTGTCGAAGGTGATCATCGGGGTGGAGAGCGAGAGCCCGTTCTTGAGCCGCCGCAGCCGGCTGGAATTCTCGACCTCGCTCAGGGCTTTTCGCGAGGGGACGCGCAAGCCTGTGGCGGCCTCGATATGCTCCGCTTCCTCGGTGCTCGGATCGTTCAGATCGATCCAGATCGCGTGGCTCGGCACGCCGCCGCCATTGGCTGCGCCGGAATGCTCGACCGCGCCCTGCGGTCCCTGAAGACTGATCATGGGGTGATTGTCATCCGTCTGTCAGCGACCGGAGAGCAGAACATGCTGCGCAAACGCGGCATGACGCGTCGTCCGCGTCTTGACTCGCAAGGGGCTTGAGCCTACCTCCGCCCTTGCTTTGGCACTCTTCGCTCGGGAGTGCTAACAGCCTGGGTTGGGCGAGCCCTTCGGCCGCATCAACGCCATCCATGAATTTGAAGCAAGAGGGCAGCTCATGAAGTTCCGTCCGCTGCACGACCGTGTCGTCGTCCGCCGTATCGAAGGCGAAGAGAAGACCAAGGGGGGCATCATCATCCCCGATACCGCCAAGGAGAAGCCGCAAGAGGGCGAGATCGTCGCCGTCGGCCCTGGCGCCCGTGACGAGGCCGGCCGGGTGAACCCGCTCGACGTCAAGGCCGGTGACCGCGTCCTGTTCGGCAAGTGGTCCGGCACCGAAGTCAAGATCGACGGTCAGGACCTCCTGATCATGAAGGAATCCGACATCATGGGCGTCGTCGCCTAAAGCGACCCGGCTCTCTTCCTTCTTCCCATCCAAGCCCTTCGAGCGCGCACTTCGATGAGCGCCTCAGGGCTTCGAACCTCATGAGGATTTGAACATGGCAGCGAAAGAAGTACGCTTCGGCTCCGATGCCCGCGAGAAGATGCTCCGCGGCGTCGACATTCTCGCCGATGCAGTGAAGGTCACGCTCGGCCCCAAGGGTCGCAACGTCGTCATCGAGAAGAGCTTCGGCGCTCCGCGCATCACCAAGGACGGCGTCACCGTCGCCAAGGAGATCGAGCTCTCCGACAAGTTCGAGAATATGGGCGCCCAGATGGTGCGCGAAGTGGCCTCGAAGACCAACGACATCGCGGGCGACGGCACCACCACCGCCACCGTCCTGGCCCAGGCCATCGTCCGTGAAGGCGCCAAGTACGTCGCCGCCGGCATGAACCCGATGGACCTGAAGCGCGGCATCGACCTCGCCACCACCGCCGCCGTGAAGGACATCACGAGCCGCGCCAAGAAGGTCGCCTCGTCCGAGGAAGTCGCCCAGGTCGGCACCATCTCGGCCAATGGCGACAAGGAAATCGGCGAGATGATCGCCCATGCCATGCAGAAGGTCGGCAACGAGGGTGTCATCACCGTCGAGGAGGCCAAGACCGCCGAGACCGAGCTTGACGTCGTCGAGGGCATGCAGTTCGACCGCGGCTACCTCTCCCCGTACTTCATCACGAACGCGGAGAAGATGGTCGCCGAGCTCGAGGACCCCTACATCCTCATCCACGAGAAGAAGCTCTCGTCGCTCCAGGCGATGCTGCCGGTTCTCGAGGCCGTGGTGCAGACCGGCAAGCCGCTCGTCATCATCGCCGAGGACATCGAGGGTGAGGCTCTCGCCACGCTCGTCGTGAACAAGCTGCGCGGTGGCCTCAAGGTCGCTGCCGTCAAGGCTCCGGGCTTCGGCGATCGCCGCAAGGCCATGCTCGAGGACATCGCGATCCTGACCCAGGGTCAGATGATCGCCGAGGACCTCGGCATCAAGCTCGAGAACGTCACCCTCCCGATGCTCGGCCGCGCCAAGCGCATCCGCATCGAGAAGGAGACCACCACGATCATCGACGGTCTCGGCGAGAAGGCGGACATCGAAGCCCGCGTCGGCCAGATCAAGGCGCAGATCGAGGAGACCACCTCGGACTACGACCGTGAGAAGCTCCAGGAGCGCCTGGCCAAGCTCGCCGGCGGCGTCGCGGTCATCCGCGTCGGCGGCGCGACCGAGGTCGAGGTCAAGGAGAAGAAGGACCGCGTCGACGACGCGCTCAACGCCACCCGCGCTGCGGTGGAAGAGGGTATCGTCCCCGGCGGCGGCACCGCTCTCCTGCGTGCCCGTGAGGCCGTCCGCGCTCTCCAGAGCGACAATCCGGACGTCCAGGCCGGCATCAAGATCGTGCTGAAGGCTCTCGAGGCCCCGATCCGCCAGATCGCCGCCAACTCGGGCGTCGAAGGCTCGATCGTGGTCGGCAAGATCACCGACAACACCTCTTCGATCACCTACGGCTTCAACGCCCAGACCGAAGAGTATGTCGACATGATCCAGGCCGGCATCGTCGACCCGGCCAAGGTCGTGCGCACCGCTCTGCAGGACGCTTCCTCCATCGCCGGCCTCCTCGTCACCACCGAGGCCATGATCGCCGATGCTCCCAAGAAGGACGGCGGCGCTCCCCAGATGCCGGGCGGCGGCGGCATGGGCGGCATGGACTTCTAAGAAGTCCACGCTCTCCATCGGAACGGATGCTCTCGCGGTTTTGGCCGCGAGGGCGGAAAGGGTCGTCGCAAGACGGCCCTTTTTTCGTTGTGGGCGGGACATGTCGAGTGTCCGCGATCGGGCTACTGGATTTTCATACAGCTACGTTGTCGAAGCAGACCGCGTCCCTCTCCCCCTTGTGGGGAGAGGTTAGGAGTGGGGGTGGCTCCGCCAGCCTCCGCAGCAACAGGAGGGTCGCCCGACCACCCCCACCTCCAACTCCTCCCCACAAGGGGTAGGAGGGCCGCGCATCCCACGACATATGCGAATGCCGTCGCCTTCCAGAAGACGGAGTCCGTCGCGCCTCATCTCGAACCCTCTTGGGTAGAGGGGACACCTGTTGAGCGGATCCGCAGATCAATCAGCCCCAATCGGGGGCGGGCAGCGCTCCATGCTCGTGCGGCGGAGATGTTTTATCCACGATCCCGCCCGCGCCTATCCCGCGCGGCGCCGGCACCGGACGTAGGAGGCGTCGCCCTTGGCGCTCGACCATGTCAGGCGGTTGCCGTCGACCAGAAGCTTCACCTGGGACGACCAGCGCCGGCCGCCATCGCTGCAGGAGGCCGACACGCTCCAGCTCGCGCCGATGCGCCGCCCGTCGCGGAAGGTGCACACCGTGTTGCCGGCCCGAGCCCCGCTTTCGGTGATCCGCGCCGGAATGTATCCCCGCCGCCGCGCGCCGCGGCCGCACGCGGATTCGTTGGGTCCCCAAAGACCGACATAGGCTGCCGGCTCGACCGGGGGCGACGCGGCCGTGACCACGTCGGCACGGAGTGCCACTTCGGGATCCTGCCGCAAGGCGGCGGACCGGATGCCGGGCTGGACCGTTGGGGCGACCACGGCATCCCGGCCCGACGGACCGGACCCGACACCCACATCGGACCAGGGAGCGCTGCCACGGGGCGAGCGCGCCCCACCCGCCCGATCCTCGAACGGACCGGGTTCGTTGAAGGCCGTCTGGATCGTGTCGATCTCCGGGCGCGCCGGCGGGTCGTCGGTCAGCAGAACGGTGCTGTAGCCGAGGAGCACGCCCCAGCCCATGGCGAGCGAGACGGGAAGCACCAGGGCGCGGCTCGACCTGACGGAGCCGTTCGCTACGGCCGGCGACGGCGCTCCCTCGTCGCTCCCCCTCGCATCCCTCTCTTCGACGCCCGCGGTCATCGTCGTCTCCCGTAAGGCTCCCCCTGGGGTAGAGCCGATCTCACAGCGGCGGCCGCTTCACCGCTCGGCGACTTGAACAGCCTCCGCCCCCCTTCGACAACCGGACCCTTATGCACTCATGAAGCCGGCTTTGGTCAGGACAGGCCTGTGGCTATTCTGTCCCGGCGCCATCGATAGCGGTGGATAGACTCCGCGAATAGGGCGAGCAAACGGCAAGCCCTTCCCGTCCCTCACCAAAACTGCCATGCTCAAGCTTGTGAGAAACAAGTCAGTTATCCGTGCCATCGTGATGAGACGCTTCGCCTTCGCCGTCTGCGTCACCATCGCAGTCCCGGCCGGTGCTCAAGCACCCACCTCCACCATGCGGATGGCCTGCGCGGATGCGATGGCGCTCGTGAAGCGGGACGGGTCGGCGGTCCTGTCATGGCCGGCGGGCAAGCCGGAGAAGCCAAGCAGGATTGAGCCGCCGGGCCGGACCGAGCGCTTCGTCAGCGACCGGAGCCAGTGTGGGATGACGGAGATCGCCGAACTCCGCTTCGTGCCCACCCGCGACAATCTGGAATGCCCGGTCGGCTACCGATGTCGCGAACCGGATTACGGCGATTGGGATTGGCCCTGATCCGATCTGACGCATCCGGCGGCGCCTTCCCCCGCCACGATCTCGCCACGACCGGCCGTCACTGCCGCCGTCACGGTCCGGTCCCGATCCGGCGGGCGAAGTCGCCTATTTGAATCATCCACTTGAGGAGACGCGCGTGGCCGTACTCAGGACAGGCCTCGGCCTGCAGGCCGCCATTACGGCGCTCTTCGCACTCGTACTTCTGATCCTGCCTGGCACCGCAACGCCACTCTACGTCAGCCTCAGCGGCTTTGCGATGGCGGTGATCCTCCTCGCCTCCGCCAAGCTGTCCGATTACCTGAAGGTGTTCGTATCGGTTTACGGCTTCGGCTACCTGTTCCTGGCCGGAGCCAAACAACTCGCGGCCTCGGGCCTCCTGCCGGAGACGCTGGCGGCTCTGCTGCCACCGGCCTTCGCGGCCACGGGCGCGGTGGTCTTCGCCGGCATCGTGTTCGGAATCTCCCATCTCGAACCGATCCGCGCGATCACCCGCATCGCCGACCCATTCTTCGCCGCACGCGAGGCGCCGAACCGGGAAATCCGGCCGTTTCACTTTTTCGGCAGCACCGAAGGTCGAGTGGCGCGACGTCTCGTGGCGCTCTCCATCTTCATCACCTTCGCCCAGGTCGCGCTTCAGCTGCGCCTGAACTTCTGGTACCGCGACCTCTTCAACGCGCTGCAGGAATATAACGCCGACGCGTTTTGGTATCAGCTCGTCTGGATCTTCGTGCCCCTGGCGACGATCTGGGTCATCATCGGCATGTTCGACACCTTCGTCGATGCCTCGCTCCACATCCGCTGGCGCACCTGGCTGGCTCGCAGCCTCTACAGCCGCTGGCTCGATGGCGGCACGCATTACCGGATCCCCTTCACGGACGAGCCGGCCGATAACCCGGATCAGCGCATCCAGAGCGACGTCAACCTCTTCATCCAGCAGACGACGAGCCTGTCGATCCGGCTCCTGTCGCAGGCCGCCACCCTGGTCTCGTTCATGGTCATCCTCTGGGGCCTGTCGCGGGATTTCGTCCTTCCCTTCACCGACACGGTGGTGCCAGGGTTCCTCGTCTGGCTGGTCATCGTCTACGCCGTGGTCGGAACATGGTTGACCCATCTCATCGGCCGTCCGCTCATCGGTCTCGATTTCCGGCAAGAAAAGGTCGAAGCCGATTTCCGCTTCTCGCTCGCGCGGAACCGGATCTATTCCGAGCAGATCGCCCTGTTGCGCGGCGAGCGGTCGGAGACCGTGCGCCTGCGCGAACTCTTCCATGAGATCATCGGAAACTACCTCGCCATCATCTACCGGCGGATCAAGATCGGCAGCTTCACCCTGTCGTACAACCAGATCAGCGTGGTGTTTCCCTACATCCTCGCCGCTCCGTCCTATTTCCTGAAGAAGATCACCCTCGGCCAGTTCCAGCAGACGGCGAACGCCTTCAGCAGCGTCCAGGGTTCGCTGTCCTTCTTCATCGATTCCTACACCACCATCGCGTCGTACCGCGCCAATACCAACCGCCTGACCTCGTTCAAGCGGGCGATGACCAAGGCGGAGGCCCTGTCCGGCGCGGGATACGGCCTCGTCCAGGGTACTGGGACCGGCCCGAACGTCACCGCCTCCGGCCTGACCCTCGCCCTGCCCGATGGCCGCGAAATCGTCACCGCCGGCTCGTTCACCCTCGGCAAGGGCGGGGCGACCCTGCTCACCGGTCCGTCGGGCTCCGGCAAGTCGACCCTGTTCCGCGCGATCGCCGGCATCTGGCCGTTCGGTAAGGGCCGGGTCGACGTGCCGGAAGGCCAGTCCGCCCTGGTCCTGCCGCAGCGGCCCTACATCCCGCTCGGGACCCTGCGCGGTGCCGTGGTCTATCCCAGCACCACCGACCAGTTCTCCGACGCAGCGATCCGCGAGGCGCTGATCGCCGCGCAGCTGCCGCAACTCGCCGACCGTCTCGACGAGGTCGATGCCTGGGATCAGCGGCTCTCCGGCGGCGAGCAGCAGCGCCTGGCCATCGCCCGCGCCGTGCTGGCAAAGCCCGCCTGGCTCTTCCTCGACGAATCCACCGCCGCCCTCGACGAGCCGAGCGAGGCCGGCATCTACCGGATGCTGCGCGAGCGCCTGCCGGGGACGACGATCGTCTCCATCGGCCATCGCTCGACCCTGCATGCCCTCCACGACACGCGCATCGACATGAAGCCGGGCCAGGATGGACGCTTCACGCCGACGGAACTCTCCGGAGCCGAGGTCGCCAAGTAAAAGTAAGCAGCCTCAGCGCAGGAACGTCACCGCGAGCGGCGCCAGGATCGCGGTGATGAGGGCGTTGAGGCCAAGCGCGATGCCGGCGAAGGCGCCGGCCACCTCGTTCACCTGGAACGCCCTCGCCGTGCCGACGCCATGGGCGGCCAGACCCGCCGCGAAGCCGCGCGCGCGCATGTCCTCGATGCGGAGCAGGTTCATGAGCGGAGTGACTAAGATGCCGCCGGTCATGCCGGTCAGCATCACCAGCACCGCCGCCAGGGTCGGATCGCCGCCGAGATTCTGGGCGATGCCCATGGCGACGCCGGTCGTCACCGATTTCGGCACCGAGGCGACGATGACGTCGTGCGGGATACCGAAGGCGGTTCCGAGAGTCGTCGCCGAGATCAGCGCCACCACCGAGCCGACGAGGAGGGCCGCCAGCATCGGCGCCAGCGAGCGAAGCACCGTCGCGCGGTATTCGTAGAGCGGGATCGCCAGGGCCACGGTCGCCGGCCCCAGCAGGAAGTGGACGAACTGCGCGCCCTCGAAATAGGTGGGATAGGGCGTCCCCGTCAGCTTCAGCACGCAGGCCATCAGGATGATGGCGACCACCACGGGATTGGCGAGGGGATGCCGGTTCGTCGCCGTGGCGACGCGGTCGGCCACGGCGTAGACCATGAGCGTGACGGTCAGCCACAGCAGGGGCGTGCGCGAGAGATAGACCCAGAGGGCGAAATCGCCGGTCATGGCCGCTCCCCCGGTGCGACCCAGCGCTTGACGGCCACGAAGGTGAGCGCCGTCGCCGTCAGGGTCGCCAGCGTCGAGACGACGACCACGCAGGCGAGGGCCAGGCCATGGGCTTCGAGCACGTCGAGCCGGCCGACGATCCCGGCGCCGGCCGGGATGAACATCAGCGAGAGATGGGCGAGCAGCCCTTTTCCCGAGCGCTCCAGGGTGCCGTCCACGAGGGGCGCGGCGAGGATGCGGGCGGCCTGGCCGCGCCAACGGTCCCGGACCACCATGAAGAGAAGGAGGAGCGCCATCCCGATGACGGGGCCGGGCACCGGAAGGGCCGCTCCCCGTGCCAGCGCTTCACCGACGAGCTGAGCCAGCAGGATCAGCGTCAAACTGACGATCATCGCGCCACGATCCTCCCGCCACGCCCGATATGGCCCGCCGATCCCGGAGATCGCGCCTGCAAGGCCGCCCTACGATACCGCTTCGGTCTCGGGGCCGGCGCGCGCGAGGCGGATCGCCGTGTCGTCGAACCGCAGCAGGCGCCCGAGCCGCCAGACCAGCGCTTCCTCGAATTCATGAACGGTGCCATCGGCACCGGCCACGGACCAGGCCATCGACAGCAGCCGCGCCCGCTCGGACTCGCCGAATTCATGGCCCATCATTTCGACCAGCAGCGCCATGTCGCGGGTCTGCGAATCGACACTGGCCGCCCGGGCGATGAGCGCCTCGGCCTGCTCGCGGTTGCCGGCGTAGCGCCCTTCCACGAGGCGGCACAGCCGCTCCGATTCGGCCCCGTCGAGGACGCCGTCCACCCGCGCCACATGGACGAGAAGGGCGATGGCCGCCAGACGCTCGTCGACGGCCTCCGCCTCCTCCGGGCTCGCGGAGAGGCCGAACGCGTCGGCGGCATAGGCACGCAGGCGGGCGATGAGGGACATGGCGGTTCCTGACAGACGCCGCGAGCCTTCGAAGCCGCGCCGCCCCACGTCAAGGCGGCACGGACGGTCGCGGGACCGGGAGCCGGCCTGCGTGGCACAGTTGCATCAGGAAGACGTCGCCGAGCGCCTTGCCATCGGCCGATCGGACGGCTATGACCCCGCAACGATCCGACGCGCCACGCAGCGTCACACCACGGATCTTGCCGCAATAGCTCAGCTGGTAGAGCACCTCATTCGTAATGAGGGGGTCGGGGGTTCGAATCCCTCTTGCGGCACCAAGACTTAGCTCACTTCCTGCTTACCGGCCAGCGCCTCCGGTAAGCGCATGGTAAGCACCACACGAAAATCGACATCGGTAAGCAGCGGGCACGGAATTTCCGTTATGCCGCGTGCGGCATCCCAGACGTAGCGACTCGGATCGCCCTCCCCTATCCCGTGGCGATGCCAGCATCACCAGCCTTCAAGATCGAACCAGGCAGCCCGCAGGCGTGGCGCGAGGCCTTCCTCGACATGAAGCCGAGTGTGGTGCCGTGCTTAGGACTGACGCCCGCCGGCTGGCAGGCTGTGCACGCTGCGTGCTTCGACTTCCTCGATAAACACGCTGACGAGGCCGGCCGGCTCGGCTGGACGACACTGCAGCTTTTCGGCGTCCACCCTGACCTCGGCGCGATCCGATCTGACTTCTGCGGGGCCATGGTCCTGAGCGGCGATCTCGTGTCGGCCGTGGAGCCAGACTTCATCCGGTTTGAGCGGACGCGGTACTTCCGGGACGCGCCGGGCCGGCCGAAGGGGGCCGTGCCGATCTGGGCGGTGAAGCGCTAGGCGACCTGGGGGCGTGCCCTATCTCGTGGCGATCACCGCTAGCGAGATAAGCATGAGCATTGAACGCGCCGAGGGCTACCACGAGGCTTTGTCGAACGTCAGGAGCACGATCCAGAGACGGGTGAACCAGCCCGATGTGTCGAATGACGGAAAACTCGAACTCCTCGACCTACTGTCGATGCTCAACGATATGCTCAACTCCGGGCGGCGTGATGAAGACGCCGACCTATCACCGCCGGTGCCGCTGAGTGGAAGCTTCTGACGACGGCCCGCCCTGGCGCGAGCTCACGTCCGATGAATACGGCCCGCGCAACTTCCCCGACAGCAAGGGCGGCGCGGCTTGGGTCGCGTCATCGGAGTGCCTGCGCGGCCTCCTCCAGCGCCAGCACGACGGCGAGTTCCGGCTGAGGCTGATCCTGCGCGAGTCGGTGGACTTCCGGAACCATCCCAGCCGCGATCCGAATTGGCGGGGCGATTACGATTGGGGGCCGGACCTCGCCCTATGCTGCGCCGAGGTCTGGATCGAGCGGAAGAACGGCCGGCGGAAGAGGGTCGACACGATGAGCACGCGGCCGAGGCCTTGGTGATGGGCTAAATCGGCTCGGACACGGCCGGCAGGCCCAGCCATTCAAGCGCGGTGTCGAACGATCTGAATATACGCTGCCGGATCGTCCCCGCTTCCTCGAGCAGCGATACCCGCCAACTCGACTTGCCTTCCTCACGCGCCAGATTGCCGACGACCTCGCCACCCTCGATCAGGTGATGCTCGTCAGGTCCGATGCGGTAGAGGCTCAGGGGCACGGCTTCCTCACCGGCACCTCAATCGTCACCAGCTTGCCCGAGATCGGATCGAAAACGGTGAGCGTCATAGTGGCCTCCGGGCGTAGTCCGAAAGATGCCGGGGGAAGGGTTAACGAAACCCTAACGAGCGCCCTTGGCCATGAAACGAAAAACCCGCCGCGGCGTGAGCCGGGCGGGCACTTCAAAAACGCCGATGCTAGGGAGTATCGGGATGATCAGGATTTCTCGGAGCCGCTATCACGCGATCTTGAGAGTTCGCGCTGGGCCACACGGTCAGCCTTGCGAGCTTCGACCTTAATCGCGCGACGGGCTGCGACACGCGCATGCCGCTTAGCTTCGGCCTTTTCGGATCGAACGGCCTTACTTGGTTCGCTCATGTGATTGCTCCTGGTTTGACGCAGGACTCAAAGCCCCTTTAGATCGAGTCGAAGAAATACCCGGCAAAAAGGAGAGGCGCAAGCCGCGCGCCGCGGCGCAAGAAAAGACTGCTACAGCGTAAGCCAGCGAGACAAACCTTAACAGAGCATTAAAATGACTAACTGGAAAACCGGCTTAGATCCTGAGTTATTTTATCTCGGTTACGGCACAAAAGACCAAGTACAAATCCTTGAAGATATTCAGGCGATTGACCCAAAGGGCGGGCACACGATCTTAGAGAAAGGACGAAGCTTTCATGCTGGCATGAAAGGTGGATTTCTATTTTGTCGCCTCGGGGGAAATAAATATAACGAAGCTGCTATCGCGCCAGCCGACTTTTCAAAAGTTCAAATCATCCGCCAGTCTGCAATAAGCAAACGAAAAACCCCGCCCTAGCTTTCGCCGAGCGGGGTCTATCGTTCTCTCAGGACGGCCGACAGGCGCGGTAGCGCGTCGGGTGGGGGCGTGAACGCTAAGCGTGAGCGTCGCGACCATGCGTCCGCTTCTCAATGAACCGCACGAGCCCGATCTCTACCGGCCTGTTTTTCCGCATCAGGGCAGCGTGCTGCTGAACTCCTAGCCAAATATTTGACTACTGCTTCGATTTAACTTCAGCACTTACTTCGGAGATCACCCGGTCACTTTGGTTTTTGAGGATGTTTTTCACATCTAATGGAGTTGCCGCCCACGCGACTGCAGCAAGAAAAACAATGGCGGCGACCGCATAGGCGAACGATTGCATAATGCCTAGCCAACCTAGCAGCAAAGGTACCATCGCGACAATTGCGGCGATCGACACTGATTTGGTGAGGTACAAGAGTGAAACAAAACATATCGCAGACAGAGCAATTGGTTTCACAAATCTTGCGATATTCTGCTCCATAACGTTCGCCTCTCTGCTCAAGATCTCACGCTTGTCCGGCGACTCGCCGCGCTGCAGCATGAAACTTGGCTGTAAGCTCTACGTGCTTTTCCGCCATTGCAACCCATTGAGTGTTGCTATTTTGCCCATCCCACCATGTCCGTGCGGAAGGGACTGCTCACTTTCTGCTCGCTCTAGAACGGCGCCCCCTCGACCTTGAACCGGATTACGGTCTCATCTCGTGTCAATGGCCATAGGTACTGATGGACGAGGTTGCATGAATAGACCGGCACCGCACGGTAGCTGGCGTCCCCAGCCTCGAAGTAGCTCGGAACGTCCTCGACGAAGGTGATGACGTGCTCGCCCAGGCCTCGCGGCGGGCGCTCATAATCGACGTCGGCCAGCCACTTCCGGTGCGTGTGGGCGTCGTAGAGGACGCGATCGACATGCCCCCGGCAGTCCCGCAGGTATCTCACCGTCTGCCGGATGATGAGCTTGCCACCGGGCTTCACGACAGGCGTCAGCACCTCCGTGCGGCTCACCTCGACCGGAATGTGCCGGTCGGCCAGCCAGTAGCAGAGGAAGGCCGCCGGAATGATGATGGCCGCGCAGATGATCCCGAGGCAGATGTAGCCGAAGATGCGCAGGCCCATCAGCCACCCCTGATCGTTTTGAAGAGATCGAACCCGCCCTTCGTCAGCGCGATCACGCCTCCGATGAAGGCAGCCGTCGTTCCACAGACCCACATGAGCACCTTGGCCGCGGTGCGGGACGACGAGACGAATTCGACGACGCCGTCCATGCTGGCCAGCTCTTTCGGGCTCTTACCGGACACCCAGGCGACCGTCTCAGGCCGGAGGGCGATCAGCGTTTCGAGCCGCGAAACATCCTCTGCGCTGAGCGAGGCGAACCAGACGATGAGATGCGGGTGCGGGGTGAAGGAAGGCGCCGCGGCGGTGCGCGGTGGCCTGTAGCCGCCCGACGGCACGAACGGCCCTAGCTCGCACTCAGCCTCAGGGTCCGGGTACATCGCCCGGACCCCGCGTTTTGGCTGTTCCCGATACTGGCCCTGGATGTCGCGCCATTCGTCAGCCGTGAACCGTCTCTCTTCGGGAGCCATTGCATCTCACTGCTGCCGGAAAGGGCCGAGGTCGGACGTCTAACTTCGCCGGCAGAGCAGCGATGGCTGGCGCTACGACCGTTCTGGCCTCGGCGCCCTGATCCAGCTTCAGCATGCGGAACAGCTTGTTGGCGACCTCCTCCGGGCCGCCGGCCTGGTCCATGGTCCACTTGCTGACGGCGTTCACGTCGGCCCGGTTGACGGCGCGCTGGAGGGCGTTGGCGACGATCTCCGATCCGACGGGCAACGTGACCGTCGAATCCTTCACCGCGCCGGCCGTCGCGTTGACGCCGAAGTCGAACCACTTCCGCAGGGTGCGCTCGACCAGAGCCTCCGACACCAGCATGCGGACCATGGGGTAGAATCGGGCCAGGAGGCCGAGGACGACAGTGCTCACCAGCGGGACAAGGATGTCGCCGACGAGTTGGGCCACAGCCACAACATACTCGCCATAGGGGATGACGACCGCTGGGGTGACGGCCGGGTTGGTGGTGACCTGCGCGAAGGCGGCTACCGGGATGAGGATCGAGACGGCGACACAGGCGAACGCCAGCGCCGCGAGCAGAAGCTTGCGGGTCATGATGATCTCACGATGTGGGAGGGTTGCGCGGCGGGACCGGCCGGGCTCGGGTGGACCTACGGGAAAGCGTAGGGGATCAGGACGTGCGACGGTTGTCGGACTGAGCCGGAGCAAGCGGCGTATCCCATCCGGCGAAGTTGCAGCCGCCGCACGGGATCAGGCCGTCACGAGGTGTGCGTTCGACCGGCTCAAAGAATGTGGTCGACCAGTTCTCGTCATCGACCCAGCGGCGGCCGTCGCAGTAGACGCACGCTCGGCGAGCGAGCTTCGGCTTGGCGTCACTCATCACTGGAACCTCGCCAGGCGGTCGAACAGCCAGCGCCCAAGCCGCGCCCACGGCGACGGGTTGTCGGGATACCGAACCGGCGGAAGGGGCTCGCTGGCCTTGCGGGGCGCAGGCGGGATCACGACGGGCGCAGGCGGCGGAGTGATGACCGGCGGCACATCGATCGGCGTCAGCGTGGAGAGCGGCGCGCTGACGGGCTTCGCATCGGTGCTGCGGGCCTTCGGTGCCGCCTTGCTGTAGGGCGTCAGGAACTGGTCCCGCTCGGCGGTACGCCGGGAGATTAGCTCCTTGTTCTTCGTCCACGACATGATCGCCGTGGCGCAGCCGGCGCGGTCGCCCGCGTTCAGGCGACGAAGGAACGTCGAGCCGGTGAAGCCTCCCACGCCGATATTGAAGGCGATGGAGATCAGCGCGTCCCGCTCGTGGTCCGCCACTGGTACCTTGATGGCCGACAGGATCGGCAGGGCGTGTGAAGCAAGGTCTTCGAGGAAGAAGGCATCGGCCTGCGCCTGCGTGATGATCTGGCCGAGCTTCACACCCTTGATGTGGCCGTAGCCGATCGTCGGCACACCGACGCTGTCGAGATAGGCTTTCAGCCGCACGCCTTCCCGCGATTTCAACGCGGCAAGGCCAAGCGGCGTCATGATGGCGGACGCGGCCATGGTGGTTCTCCAAGATGCGGGGGGTGAGCGGCGCAGCCCTTGCCTCTGATCGCGCGCGGAGATCGGCAGGGGCGAAGGCGATGAAGCCAAAAGTAGGTGAGGCGGCCTTCGCCATAGGATTGATGGCGGGCCTGCTCGTTTCGATGGCCGTGAGGTACGGTCCGGGCTTCGCGTTCTAAGCGGGGATCTGCTCGGCGACCGGCCGGCTCGGGAGTGATAAGCCGTCCGGATGGATCAGCTTCTACGACTGACGATCATCCTGAGCCGGTGGACGCGACGGCGCTGGACGAAGACGGAGGCCATCGTGGCGCTGGCCGTAATCGCTATCGGACTGACGCTCGCGCTCATCGAATGGGCAGGCTACTGGCCGGAGGCGCTGACGGCTACGAAAGTGCGGCGAGCGCCTATGCGGTTCTGATGCCAAAGGCGACCGGCCGGCTCGGGATGGACTGGCAATTGACGCCGCAATGGCGCGCTGCCTAGCGTCAGGTGCCGAACCGCTGTGATCTGTCAGCCAGTGGAGAGGCAGCGGGTCGAGCGGCCGACCGCGAATTTGTCGCTCGACCCGTTTGGCTGGGCGGCTACCCCTCCCGCCGGCCTTAGGGTCCGACTGGGGTGCGTGTCTTACTTCACCACCGTCAGCTTCGGCCGCCGCCTCGGCTTGAAGGTGTCGCCGACCGGACCAGAGCCAGAAGCGATCTCGTCCATCGCCGGGCTATCCAGAAGCTCCAGAGCGGCAAGCAGCGCTTTGCGCGCCACGGCCCGCTCCGCCTTGTTCGGCGGGGAGCAGGACCCATCCCCGAAGTCCACAAAGATTTCCGTTTCACCAACGCGGACGTGGACCTGAGGTGCGGACATTCTTGGCCTTCAACCGGCAAAATGATGCACACACCCTACGATCTAGGCGTTTATTTTTGCAAGGCCCTCGCGTCTCGGTACGTATTCGGACAGAGACGCGAGAGGCTCAATTACGCGACCACAATTCCATCGAACGAGACGCACCAATTGCAGGACAGGTATCCGTCCTCCAGGTTCGGCGCATAGAGGTCGTCATGGAGACAACCGCGCTGACCGAGCACCGGCCCGTCGTCGTTCGTATTCCCGTCGTTGCGCTTGGTGGCATAGACGGCCTGGATCGCTCCATCGCCGAGGAGCGTTCCATCCGCCGTCAGGGTGTGCGTCCCCGTCCCGGCCGAGCTCAGGGTGATGACCGTCCCGGCGAGCGCGTTGGCGAGGCTGGTGGCGAGCTTGATTTGAGCCGTCGCGCTACGAACCACGTAATAGTCCGTGCCAGCGGTGAGCCCGCCCGGCAGCGCCCCGCCAGAGTTTGAGATCCGCACCAGCGCGCCGGTCTCCCAGCCGATCCGTGGCGACACGTTGAAGAGGTTGCCCGGCGCGGAGACGTTGGCCGCCGTCACGGCCACATTGGAGAGGCCGTGCGTGATGATGAGCTTCCGGCCGTTCGGGGCGACGACCATGCTGCTGATCGGCAGCACCCGCCCCTCACGGACCGAGCGTAGGGCCATGCCGGCATAGCCTTGGATGCCATCGAGCTTCACCTCAGCATCCGACAAGTCGATGACGAGCTTTGGATGCGCCATGAGCGGCCGAGGCGGCGGCGGCATGGCGAACTCGATCTCCAGCGTCGTCGGGCTGGTGCGGCGCGAGCGCTCGAAGATCGGATGCAGATGCGTCCAGCCGCACTGGTTGCTCTCGGCGTGGTCGACGCGGGAGACCTGCTGGCCCAGACGGTTATAGCCCGCGCAGGTCTTATGCGAGGCGTCGCTGGCTGGGTAGTGGTAGGCGCCGCCCGTGATGCGGATGTTCGGATAGGTAGCGAGCCGCTGCATCGCCCGGACGTAGGGCTGGTTCCACTGGTCGAAGTCGGGGTGGTTCGTCGGGGCTGGGTCGACGATCATCACCGGCTCCAGGGTTTGCCCGGTGATGGCCTTCGTGGCGTCGGCGCGGTCCCGCTGGATCTGCAGAACCTGCGCGACCATGTCGTTCGCGGTGTGATCCAGCCCGGCGACGTTCTCCGAGTTGCCGACCATGAGCAGCCAGCACGGGTTGACGATGCTCGCGCCGATGGCCGCAGCCGCAGCCTTGGCGCCGCGCAGGGCATTGTTGATCCAATCCTGGCGAACCGATCCCTTCTTCAGCTGGAGGTACTTCGCGCCGAGCAGGAACGACGTGAAGTAGATACCCTTCGGCAGGGAGGTGCCCCACTTGATCGCGGACACCGTGCCCTTCGGCGCCGTGGTGTAGCCGCTGCCGCCGTCATCGACCTGCAGGGTGAGTTCGCCGCCGGTCTCGACCGATGAGACGACCGGGCGGATGACGACGCCGGTCCCGCCCGTACCCGTGTTGTCGATGGTGATCGTCGGCAAGCCGTCGAAGCCGAAGTAGCGCCGCTTGAGCGTCGCGGACACGACCGTGCCGCCGCTCACCGCCATGGTGAACTGGGGGGTCGTGAACGGCTCGATCGCGTCGAGGTAGTGATTGGCCCAGCCCGAAAGCGGTGTCTCCCGCCCGGACCCCTCAATCCGCTCTACGAGATCGACGATGGTGTCCGACGGCGTCGTGCGCAGGCGCGGGCCACTATTGGGGAGGGTCTTGGGCTCCACCGTCAAGGCAAGGCCAGGCCACCGCGGGGTGGCGGAAATGATCGGGTCGGAGGAATTGTTGTTCACGCCGCCGGTCAGCGATTGCCCCAATGCGAACTTGACTGCAATCTGGCCCATCGCCGGAGCGGGCGTGCTCTCGCCGGTGACGTTGTCGTGGTTGTAGTCCTGGTTCGGGAGCGCACCGTCGATGGTCTTCCGGCGGATCATGGAAATCCGCATCGTTCCGTTGGTCGAGCCGGCGCTGAGATAGGGCTTGGCGCGAACCGCAGTCGGAAACGCTGCCAGAACGGTATTCGCGAGGACGCGGACCACCTCGCGCTTGAACCCGTCCGCGACGGTCGGGCTGCGGCTCAAGATCGTCAAGGGACCGAGGTAGGCGTCGGAGGCGTCGAAGACGGCGAGCCGGGCGAGGAGCGCCGAGTTCGATCCGTCAACCATGCGCTGGATGGGGATCGTGTATTCGTAGACCTCGCCGGCCACGATCTCATCGGCATAGATCGGACCCACGCCGTAGGTCGCTCCGCCCGCGATCTGAAGCACTTTCCCGTCAGCGCCGGTCTGCAGCGAGTAATTGCCGCCCAGCGCAAGCGACGAGGCTGTCGCACCCAGGGTAACATCCGTACTCCAGCTCGCAAGGACGTCATTCGGGCGATAGGAGGACGAGGCCCGTGCAAGCGATTTCGCCGCCGCGACATCGGCAACGAGGGTCGATCCGTTCGGGATATTGGCCAAGGCCTCAAGAACAGTCAGCCTGCCTTCTGCTGCGACAAAGCGCAGGGCGAGTGGACTGGTGCTGCCCAACAGAAGCGTGGCCAGCGTGTTCAACGGCGCCCGACCGGTCGTCGGCGGACCGTCTCCGTTCAGCCGGAAATTCCCGACGAGCTCGAAGAGATCGCCGACGGGCAGTTCGGTCGAAAGCGGCATGCACAGGGTCTCCCGCGCGCCATCGCTCGCGGAGGCGAGGCGGCGTCAGGTTGCTCGGATGGGTTAAGGCTTGGTCGGAGCGCTCAGGACACCGGCGCGATCGTGCAGCCTGAGAGGATCAGGCCCTTGGTCGTGTCGCCGGCATAGGCTACGGCGCCCGTCGCATCGACGAGGTAGAGGCGGGCGTCGGCGGTTGTCGCCCCGCCGCCGGACAGCGTGACGATCCCCGACAGCGTGACGATGTAGAAGTCGGCCGACACTTTCGTGATCGTGGCGAGGCCACCGGTGACCTGCGTCCCGGCCTGCGAGACGGCAGCGATCGTTCCGGCGCCGATGTCGAACATGCAGTTGATGTTGGAGCTGCCGTCTGGGCCGTACAGGTTAAGAGCGCCTAACAGAACGGCACCGAACGTTGCTTTCAGCGTTGGTTTGGCATGGCCAGACCGCTTCTCCCCGATGATCTCTGGGATGAGATCGCTCCGCTCCTCCCGCCGCCTCGGCCGCGTCCGAAGGGCGGGCGTCGTCCGATCGAGAACC
>NZ_VRVC01000051.1:0-32233 GCF_008040005.1 Methylobacterium sp. WL19 | reverse complement strand
GGGCGGGCTCGGCGGCCGGTTCGTGACGCGGCAGGTAGATTCGGAAGGCCGTGCCGCTGCCCACGGTCGATTGCACGTCGATGGTGCCGCCGCTCTGCTTGACGATGCCGAACACGGTGGAGAGGCCGAGGCCCGTCCCCTTGCCGATGTCCTTCGTGGTGAAGAACGGCTCGAAGATCTTCTCCATCACGTCGGGCGGGATGCCCTCGCCGGTATCCAGCACCTCGATCAGGACGTGGTCGCCCGCCGGTGCGCCGGGTCGGCGCTCGGTGTTCTCCAGACCTTCGAGGATGTTGGCGGTGCGGATGAGCAGGCGCCCGCCATTGGGCATCGCATCGCGGGCATTGACCGCGAGATTGACGATCACCTGCTCGAACTGGTTGACGTCGGCCTTGATCGGCCAGATGTCGCGCCCGTGCTTGAGGTCGAGGTCGACCCGCTCGCCGAGCAGACGCTTGAGCAGCAGCGTCAGGTCGGACAGCGCCTCGCCGACATTCATCACCTCCGGGCGCAGGGTCTGGCGCCGCGAGAAGGCCAGCAGCTGCCGCACCAGGCTGGCTGCCCGGTTTGCGTTCTGCTTGATCTGCATGATGTCCTGGAAGGCCGGATCGGTGGGCCTGTGGCTCGCCAGCAGCAGGTCGGAATAGCCGATGATGGCCTGGAGGACGTTGTTGAAGTCGTGCGCGATGCCGCCGGCGAGCTGGCCCACCGTGTCCATCTTCTGGGTCTGGGCGATCTGCTGTTCGAGCTGGCGCTGTGCCGTGGTGTCGAGGGCGTAGAGGATCACGCGCTCGCGGTCGGGCTGGGAGGACCCGTCCTCCGCAGCCGCGGTGTCGCCGCCGGCCGGGCTGAGCCAGACCCGCGCCGAGCGGTTCCCCGGCCCCGCCAGTGCGACCTCGATGGGTTGCACCTCGATGGTCCCGTCGGCGGCCTTCACCAGGGCGCTCTCGAGGGCGGCCCGGTCGCGGTCGACCAGGGCCTCCCACATGGTCGGCTCTGTGCCGAGTTCGCCGCGCCCGTCCGGCACGGCCTGGCGCGGCGTCCCGCCGAAGAGCCTGGCGAAGGACGCGTTGGCGCGCGCGATGCGCCCGGTGGGGTCGAGGGTCGCGATGGCGATGGGGCTGTTGTTGAGGAAGCGGGCGAGGCGCACCTCGGCGGCGCGCTGCGGCTCGTCGCTCTCGGCCCCGGCCGAGCGGTTGAGTACGAAGGTGCGCGACGGCCCGGGCTTGCCGTCCTGGCCGAAGGCCACGCGGTGATAGAGTCGGGTCGGCAGGGGCTGGCCGTTGCGGCGCCGCAGGTCGAGGTCGAAACGGTCCGTGCGGACCTCGCCGGGTAGTCCCTCGGTGGCGGTGAGCACATCGGCGCTGGGCGCGATATCGGGCAGGCGCAGGCCGCCCGAGCCGACCGTGGCGAGGTCGTAGCCGAGCCAGAAGGCCAGCGTCGCGTTCATGTAGACGATGGAGCCCGACGGATCGATGGAGAGGAAGCCGGCCGGCGCATGATCGAGGTAATCGATCGCGTGCTGAAGCTCCTGGAAGACGTTTTCCTGGCGCTCGCGCTCGTGGGTGATGTCGGTGACCGTCCACAGGGTCGCCGGGAGTCTCGGCCGCTCCACCGCCCGCACGGCGATGCGGAACCAGGCGAAGGCGCGCTCGGTCTCGCCCTGGGGCGGGGGCGCCATGCGGATCTCCTCCACATGGCCGCGCCCGTCATGGGCCGCCTGGGCGAGGCGGTAGACCGCCTCCGACACATCGGGCGAGCCGACGAAGACGCGCTCCACCGGCCTGAGGTTGGAGAAGGTCTCCCCGCCGGAGATCCGCAGGTAGGCCTCGTTGGCGTAGATCAGGCGGCCGCCATCCTCGACGACGATGGCGCCTTCGGGCGAGGCGTCGACGATGGCCTTGGTGATGTCGTCGCGGCCGGTCTGGCCCGCGAGCTGGAGCGCGCCGATCGCCAGGGCGAACAGGCAGAACACGCCCGCCATGGCGAGCAGGGCGAGAAGACCCAGGATGAGCGGCTGCGCCTGCTCGTTGGCGACGAAGGAGAGGCCCACCGCCGCGCCGACGAGAAGTCCGGCCAGGACGAGGAGTAGCCCGACCCGCCCAGGTCTTTCCGACCGGTCGATGGCGCTCGACACCGGTTTCGTTGGTCCGCTCACCTCAGCCATCTCGGCGCCATTCCACCCTCGAGCGATCCCGGTTAGCGCCCAGGCCGCGTCGGCAGCAAGGGTGTCCGCCGGACGTTAGGGACAAGTCTCGTCAAAAAAGGTGCATAAAGCGTGGCGCTTTCACGCCGCCCTGCGCTTCAGCCGCATGACGAAGCCGATCACCTCGGCCACGGCGCGATAATGCTCGGCGGGAATCTCGGAATCGATCTCCACCGTCGCATGGAGCGCCCGCGCCAGCGGCGGGTTCTCCATGATCGGCACATCGTGCTCCTTGGCGACGGCGCGGATGCGCAATGCCAGGGAATCGACGCCCTTGGCGACGCAGATCGGCGCCGCCATGCCCGCCTCGTAGCGCAGGGCGACGGCGTAGTGGGTGGGGTTGGTGACGATGACCGTGGCGGTGGGGACGTCGGCCATCATGCGCTTGTTGCCCCGCGAGGCGCGGATCTGCCTCATCCGTCCCTTCACCTCCGGATTGCCCTCGCTCTCCTTGTGCTCCTGCTTCATCTCTTCCTTGGTCATGCGCAGCTTCGAGCGCCAGCGGAAGCGCTGGTACAGGGCGTCGCCCATGGCGATGACCACGAAGATGGCGAGCATGCCGCCGAGAAGCTTGAGGGCGATGCCGAGGATCGCGGGCAGCATCGCCGCCGGATCGAGCCGGGCGAAGACCTCGAGCCGGTCGCGCTCGTTCCACAGGATGGTGCTCGCGACGACCCCCACCAGCATCAGCTTGGCGAGCCCCTTGAGGAACTGGACCAGGGCCTCGACGCCGAAGATGCGCTTGATGCCCGCCATCGGCGAGATGCGATCGAATTTCGGCATCAGGGCATCGGTGGAGAAGACAAGCGGGTGCTGGACGAGCCCGCCGGCGAGGCCCGCGATGACCACGAGGCTGACGGGAATCACGAGCGCCTGGGCGCAGATGAGCAGCATCCGCATCCCCATCTCGGTATAGGCGGTGGGGTCGGAGGGGACCTGATGCGCGTTCATCAGGAAGGCGCGCAGGCTCACCACGAGATCCTTGGCGATCGTTCCCGATGCCAGCAGCAGCGCCATCGTGAAGGCTGCCAGGATGAAGAAGGTGTTGACCTCGATGCTGTTGGCGACGTTGCCTTGCTCGATCGCCTTTTCGATGCGCCGTTGAGTCGGCTCTTCTGTCTTGTCTTCCTGGTCGCTGTCGTCGGACACCGCTCAGCGCTCCCCTGTCCGGCGCATCGTCGGACCGTTCGACACCGCCTTCATCGCCCGGTCAACTCGCCGAGGTAGCGGCCGATATCGTCGAGGAAGACGCTCATCATGATGCCGAGGCTGCCGAACAGGATCAGCATGCCGATGAGCACGGAGGCCGGCACCGCGATGAAGAACACCTGCATCTGCGGCATCAGGCGCGAGAGCACGCCGAGGCCGACATTGAACAGGATACCGAAGGCGATGAACGGCGCCGAGATCTGGACCGCCAGGAGGAAGCCGCGCGCCATGGCCCGGAGCGCCAGCTGGGCCGCCTCGCCCATGGCCAGAACGCCGTCGGGCGGCAGCATCACGTAGCTCCGGCCGATGGCGTCGAGCGCCACATGGTGCAGGTCGGTGGCCAGGATGAGGGTGATGCCCAGCATCATCAGGAAGTTGCCGAGCGCCGCCTGCTGGCCGCCCTGCGTCGGGTCCACGGTCATCGCGTAGGACAGGCCGAGCTGCTGCGAGACGATGATGCCCGTGGTCTGCAAGGCGGCCAGCACCATGCGGACGGTGAGGCCCAGGACGAGCCCGATCAGCAATTCGCCGATGAGGAGCGAGATCAATCCGGGGGCCGCTAGGGCCGCGCCCTGCATCGGCAGCAGCGGGCGCACCATCGGGAACAGGATCAGCGAGACGAGGAGCGCGAAGGCGAGACGGATGCGCGGCGAGACGGATTGTTCGCCGAGCCCCGGCAGCAGCATCATCAGCGTGCCGATGCGCGCGAAGGTGAGCAGGTAGGCCGCCGCGATGCCGGGCAGGAGCAGGTTCATGATCCTGCATAGCAGCGCCCGGCCCGGCGCGTCATCCGCCCGATACGATGCGGGCGGCGATGCGGGTCATGTAGCCGGCGAGCGCGTCGCCCATGAAGGGCAGCATGAACAGGAGCGCCGCGAAGACGGCGACGATCTTGGGCACGTAGATGAGCGTCTGTTCCTGGATCTGCGTCAGCGCCTGGAGCAGCGACACGATGAGGCCGACCACGAGGGCGACGATCATCAGCGGCCCCGCGACCTTGAGGAAGACGAAGATCCCGTCCCGGGAGACGTCGAGAATGGCAAGACCGGTCATGGACTGATGTCTCGTTGTGGGTGGAATGGCAGCGTCTGGTGCGCATCCCCCTCCCCACTGAGGCTACTGGATTCGCACATTTCGCGGGTTGCGCGGCCCTCCTCCCCCTTGTGGGGAGGAGTTGGAGGTGGGGGTGGTCGGGTGACCCTGATGCTGCGGAGGCTGGCGGAGCCACCCCCACTCCTGACCTCTCCCCACAAGGGGGAGAGGGACGCGATCTACCTGAAAGGAAAAACGGGTGGATCCAGTCGCCCGGTGAGCTGAGGGGATTCTCGCGCTAGATCTGCATCCGCATGATCTCCTCATAGGCGGAGATCACGCGGTCGCGGACGGCGACCAGGGTCTGCAGGGCGGTCTCGCTCTCGGCGACGGCGGTCACCACGTCGACGACGTTGGCCTTGCCGCCCGCCACCGACAGGGCCTGGGCATCGGCTTTCGCGCCGCTCTCGCCGATCTTGTCCATGGCCGAGGTGAGCAGCGAGGTGAACCCGCCATCCGCCCCCGAGGTCGGGGCGATTCTGGGCGTGCCGCCCTTCATCCCGCCGATGTTCTGGACGGCGGCGTAGGCTCCTGCGGCGAAGGCGTTGGTCGGCATGGCGGCGGACTTTCGGGAGAGGAAGAGCGTCAGGCCTTGAGGATGGCGAGGGTGGCGTTGATCATCTTGCGGGTCGCGGTGACCATGTTCAGGTTGGCCTCGTAGGAGCGCTGGGCCTCGCGCATATCCATGTTCTCGATCAGCCCGTTGACGTTGGGCATCCGCACCTCGCCGCGCGCATCGGCGCTGGGATTTCCCGGATCGTACTTGGTGCGGAACGGCGAGTTATCCCGCCTCACCCGCCCGGCCTCGATCATCGACGCGCCGGTCTCGCGGTCGATATGCTGGGTGAAGGTGGGGATCTTGCGCCGGTAGGGTTCGGCGCCGACCCCGCTCGGGGCCGAATCCGCATTGGCGATGTTCTCGGCGATGATCCGCATCCGGCCCGACTGGGCCTTGAGGCCGGATGCCGCGATGGTCAGGGATTTCAGGAATTCCACGGCGCGTACTCCGCAAGCTTAAGGGTGGGCGGAACGATCAGCGCTTGCCGATGGCGATCTTCAGTTTGTCGAGGCTCTTCTGGTACATCGTCGCGGCGAGCTGATAATCGGCCTGGTTGTCACCGGCCTTCATCATCTCCTCCTCGAGATTGACCCCGTTCCCGCTCGGCCTAATCTCGAACCCGTTGAACCGGCGCGGCTCCGCGCCCGGGCCTTCGGGGCCGCCGTTGAGAGCGATGTGAGCCGGGCTGGTGACGGCGAGGCCCGAATTGCCACCCGTTGATCCGGAGGGCTGGGCGAGATCGCCGGTCCCGCCGCCGAAGCTGGGGCTCGCGAGATCGCGCGGCTTGAAACCCGGCAGATCGGCGTTGGCGACGTTCTCGGCGAGAAGCTTCTGGCGCGTCTGATGCCACTGCATCCGCGTGCGAAGCATGGAGAGAATGGGGAGATCGGTGACGGACACGGTGCTCGGAGCCCCTCGGCGCCGCCGGACGACCCCGGAGCGATGGGCAAAATCTGCCGCCTCCATGGTTAACGTCCGGTTAAGAGCCTGTCTGTCAGCAGCGGATGCTCGGCGCGGAAGTTGCCTGTTAACGAACTCTTAACGTTATTGCCTTCCGCCGCTGCGATCGTGATATCAGGACAACCTGTGCTGCGTAGGGCCTCCGGCCCGAAACCCGAAAGAGCCCGATCTTGTCAGCGTTCTTTAATTCGGACGGCTCCTTCCCGCTCCAGTTCCTGATCATATTCGCCGTCATTTTCGCCGTTCTGGCCGCCATCGTCCTGATCTTCCGGCGGTTCTCCGGCAGGGGCATGGCCCTGTCGAAATCCGGTCCGCGCGGCCGTCAGCCCCGTCTCGGCATCGTCGACATCTACGAACTCGACCGGCAGCGGCAGCTGATCCTGCTGCGCCGGGACAATGTCGAGCATCTGCTCCTCGTCGGCGGTCCCAACGACGTCATCGTGGAGCGCAACATCCACCGGGGCGCGGGAGCCCGGCTCCCGCTCGACGAGTCGGCCCGGGCGGAGCCGCTCCCCGAAGAGCCGGTCTTCGAGCCGGCGCGGCCCGCCGATCCGCCCGCGCCGCCGGTCATGCAGCCTCCCGTCTTCCACGAGCCCAGGGCGCCGATTCCGGAACCGGCCGCGATCGTCAACGCGCCCGCCGAGCCCCCTGGCGAGGGCCTCGCCGAGTCGAAGCCCGCTCCCCGCTTCACCAAGGCGGATCTGATTGCGGCGAAGGCGGCGCGGCGGAACCCGCCGCCGTTGGCCAACCTGAAGCCCGAAGCTCCGGACCTGCCACGTCCGGCGGTCACCGCGCCGGACGTGGTCGCCGAACCGATCGTCCCTGCCGTCGAAGCGCAGAAGCCAGTCAAGGCGCCGGAAGCCCCACCCGCACCGGTGGCGCCCGCCGTGATCGAGGCGCCGAGCCCGGAGAAGGCCCCGGAGAAGGCGGTGCGGCCACAACCTCCGGTGAAACCCGCGCCCGTCGCGGAGGCGGCTCCCGTCGTTCCGCCGACCCTGGCGCGGCCGACGAGTTCCCGCCCCGTGGACGCGGCCATCCTGTCCGACATGGCGCGGCAGCTCGAAGAGGCCCTGCGCCGGCCATCGGCCGCGATCTCCCCGTCCACGCAGGCCGTCCCGTCGACACCGCCAAAGGCGCCCCCCGTGCCCCCCGCCGAGCCGAAAGCGGCGGCGGCGAAGCCCGAACCGCGTCCCGAACCCGTTGCCCCGGAGAAGGCAAAGGCGGACCAGCCGATCGACCCGATGGCGGCCGCCATGGCCACGCCCGTGGAGATCGCCCCGGACGAGTCGCCCGTGGTTCCTGCGAAGGACAAGCCGGCGAGTGCCAGACCGGCTCCGACCGAACCGGTCTTCGCCGATGCCGCGTCGAGGGAGCCCGCGCGGAGCGAACCGGCGACCACCGAACCGGACGTGTTCCTTCCGGCCCCGCCGCCTCCACCCGCTCCCAAGAAGGTGACTGCCGCGAGCCAGAATCCCTTCTCCGTGGAGGAGATCGAGGCGGAGTTCGCGCGGTTGCTGGGACGTCCCCTCGACAGGAAGGGCTGACCCCGCCGCGGCTATTCCGCGGCGGAGCGTGACGGGAAGCCCTTTCCGTCATTGGCGAGTGTGGTCGGCAGGGCGAAGGCCCCCTCGGTGGGCTCGTCCTTGCGCCCGATGAAGCGACCGAAGAGCCGGACGAAGAAGCGCGACAGGTCGTCCACCAGGACGAAGATCGCCGGCACGAAGATCAGGGACAGGCCGGTCGAGACGATGAGGCCGCCGATGACCGCGACGGCCATCGGTGCGCGAAATTCGCCGCCGATGCCGAGCGCCATGGCCGACGGCACCATGCCCGCCGCCATGGCGATGGTGGTCATGACGATGGGCCGGGCGCGTTTTCGGCCGGCGTCGATGATGGCGGTGGCGCGGTCGACGCCTCGTGCCATCTCCTCGATGGCGAAATCCACCAGCATGATCGCGTTCTTGGTCACCACGCCCATGAGCATCAGGATGCCGATCACCACCGGCATCGAGATGGGCATGTGGAAGATCAGCAGCCCGAGGATCGCCCCGCCGATGGAGAGGGGCAGCGAGAACAGGATGGTGAGCGGCTGAAGGAAGTTGCCGAACAGCAGCACCAGAACGCCGAACACCATCATCAGTCCCGCGCCCATGGCGAGCGCGAACCCTTCGAACACCTCCCCCATGATTTCCGCGTCGCCGGTCTGGCTGATGCTCACGCCCGGCGGCAGGTTCTTCGCGGTCGGCAGCGCCATCACGGATTCGATGAGGGTGCCCAGCGCGTCCGAGCCCTCCATGTCGGCCTCCAGGGCCACGCGGATCGAGCGATCGTAACGGTCGATCGCCGTGGGACCACGCCCGAGGCTGAGATCGGCCACCGTGGAGAGCGGAACGGAGGCGCCCCCCTTCACCGGGACTTTCAGGCTCTCCAGCTGGGACAGGTCTCCGCGCAGGGCGAGGGGCAGCTGAACCCGGATCGGAACCTGCCGGTCGACGGCGTTGAACTTGGCGAGGTTGGCGCCGATGTCGCCGATCGTCCCCACCCGCACGGTCTCGGCGATGAGGTCCGTCGAGACTCCGAGATCGGCCGCGACGCCGGCCTTCGGGCGGATGCGGATCTCGGTGCGGTCGAGGGGTGCCGTGGAGAGCACGTTGACGAGGTGGGGCACGGAGGCGGCCTCGCGCTGCAATTGCGCCGCCGTCTCCGAGACGAGGCGCAGGTCCGGCCCCGAGACGATGAGGGCGAGATCGCGCTGGCCGCTGTCGCGCAGGGACCAGAACCGGATGTCCGGCTCCTCCCGCAGGATCGCGCCGATGACCCTGTCGAGCTGCTTTTGGGTGCGGTGACGGGCGTTCTTCGGAGTCAGGTTGATGGTGAAGCTCGCGAGCCGCACCTCCTTCTTGGCGGGCAGCTGGCGGCCGCCATCCACGAACACGCTGCGCACTTCGGGCAGCGCCTTGATCCTGTCGACGATGCCGTCCGTGACGCGGGTGGTGTCGGCGAGACGGGCACCGGGCGGCAATTCGACCACGAAGATCGTCCGTGCCGCATCCTCCGCAGGCAGGAAGCCGGCGGGCAGCAGACCGGTGGACATGATCGATCCGGCAAAGCAGGCGAGCCCCACCACCAGGGTGATGAACTTGTGCCGCACCGACCACGCGACCACGCGGGTATAGGCCCGCATCACCGGCCCCTCGCGCTCGTGATCCGGTCCGTGATCGCGCAGGAAATAGGCGGCCAGCAGCGGCGTGATGAGGCGCGCCACCAGCAGGGACATGAACACGGCCGCCGCGATGGTGAGGCCGAACTGCTTGAAATACTGGCCGGCGATGCCGCTCATGAAGGAGACGGGTGCGAAGATCGCGATGATCGTGGCGGTGATCGCGATGACGGCGAGGCCGATCTCGTCTGCGGCCTCGAGAGCCGCCCGGTAGGCGGATTTCCCCATCCGCATGTGCCGGACAATATTCTCGATCTCGACGATGGCATCGTCCACCAGAATGCCGGTCACGAGGGTGATGGCGAGCAGGCTGACCGCGTTGAGCGAGAAGCCGAGGGTGCTCATCACCCAGAAGGTCGGCAGCACCGAGAGGGGCAGCGCGATGGAGGCGATGAGCGTCGCCCGCCAATCGCGCAGGAACAGGAACACCACGATGACGGCAAGCGCCGCGCCCTCGATGAGGCTCAGCATCGCCGAATGGTAGTTGCCCACCGTGTTGATGACGGAGGTGTCGATCAGGTCGAACCGGACACCGGGATGCTTGGCGGCGAGATCGGCGATCTTGCGCGCCACGGCGCTGGCGACCTCGGCATCGCTGGCGCCCGTCGCGCGTGAGATCGCGAAGGCGACGACGGGCTCGCCGTTGAAGCGCGCGAAGGTGCGCGGCTCTTCCGAGCCGTCCACCAGCGTCGCCAACTCGTCCAGTCGGACCTTGCGGTTGCCCGGCACGACGATCGAGGTCTGGGCCAGGGTGTCGAGGCTGGCGGCACCGGCCAGCGTCCGGATCGACTGTTCCTGGCCGCCGAGTTCGCCGCGCCCGCCCGCCATGTCGGCCGAGGTGAGGCGGAGCTGGCGGTTCACGTCCGCCGCGGTAATGCCCAGCGCCAGGAGCCGGTCGGGTTTGAGCGTCACGCGGATCTCGCGGGCGACACCGCCCAGGCGCTCGACGCCACCGACGCCCTTCACGCCCTGGACCTGCCGGGCGATCACGTCGTCGATGAGCCAGGACAGGTCCTCCGGCGTCATGGCCGGTGCCGAGGCGCCGTAGACCATGATCGGCAGTCCGGCGATCTCGACGCGGCTGATGATCGGCTCGTCGATGGTGCGCGGAAGCGTCACCCGCACCTTGGCGATGGCGTCCTTCACGTCGTTGACGGCGCGGTCCACGTTCACTTCGAGCCTGAACTCGATGGTGGTGGCCGAGACGCCCTCCGAGATCGTCGAGATGATGTGCTTGACGCCCTTCACCCCGGCAACGGCATCCTCCACCACCTTCGTCACCTGGGTCTGCAGCTCGGAGGGAGCCGCGCCGGCCTGGGTGACCTGGATCGCCACGATCGGGATGTCGATGTTCGGGAACTGCGTGATCGGCAGCGAGCGGAAGCTGACGAGCCCGAGGATCATCAGGACGAGGAACAGCACGATCGAGGTGATCGGCTTGCGGATCGCCCAGGCGGAGATGTTGAGGCGCATGGGCTGACGGGTCCGATTCTCAGCGCGACGTCATGGAGGCGGCGGCTTCGGCCTTCGGCTGCACCGGTCTGACCCGGTCGCCATGGCGCAGGAAGCTGCTGGCCCGCGCGACGACGGCCTCTCCGGATCTCAACCCCTCGCGGATTTCCATGAACCCGTCCGCCGCGAGGCCGGAGACGACCTTGCGGGCCTCCACCGTGCCCTCATTCACCACGTAGACGAGGGCCGAGCCGTCGATCCCGTAGAGTACGGCGGAGAGGGGAACGGCCACGGAGTTGCGCCGCGCCACCTCGACCTTGCCGCGGGCGAAGGCGCCGATGCGCAGGGACGGGTCGCGGTCGAGGCTGATGCGGATCTTGCCGAGGCGCGTCAGCCGGTCGATCTCGGGGTCGATCCGGCGGACCTTGCCCGTCACGATCCTCCCCTGGTCCGCTTCGAGACGCACGATGTTGCCGCGCTCGATCCGGGGCATCCAGGTTTCCGGCACCTCGCCTTCGAGTTCGATCTCGCCGCGCGCGATGAGCCGGAACAACGGTTCGCCCGTGGAGGTCGCCGCCGCGCCGATCCGGGCGGTGCGGCGGCTGACGATGCCTCCGTCGGGTGCCTTGATGTCGGTGCGCGCGCGCCTGAGGGCGATCTCGTTGCTCTGCGCCCGCGCCGCCGCGAGATCCGCTTCGGCAAGTTGTAGGCCGCCCTTCGCGGCAGCGAGCCTGCCTTCGCCGCCTTGAGCGGCCGAGACCCGCTGCTCCAGCACCGCCGCCGTGGCGTTCCCGGTCTTGATGAGGGAGCGGGCACGCTCCAGCGAGAGGTTGGCCTCGATCTGCGCGGCCTCAGATTGGACGATCTGGCTACGGGCCTGGACGATCGCCGCCTGCGCCTTGGCGATGGCGGCGACGTTGGCCGCCTCCTGCGTGGCGATCATCTCCAGGGAGAGCCGGGCCAGAACCTGCCCTTTCTCGACCTCGGCGCCTTCCTCCACCAGCAATTCGGTGATGCGGTAGCCCTCGATTTCGGGCGCCACCAGGATCTCGTCGCGCGGGACCAGGGTGCCGGTGACCACCGCCTTCTCGACGATCTCGCGATCGGCGGCGGCGACGATGGTCACCGCCGGCGCGGGCGCGGTGGAACCGCTCGCCGGCGGGACTTCCGCCGCGTGGATCACATGGGACGACACAAGGAGCGGAAGGATCGAGAAGAGCCGAAGCAGGCGCATGAAGAGGTGGCTCACCGTTCGGCGGATCGATCTGGAAGACATCGTCGGCGCGGAGCCGCTTTATACGCTGATGCAGCGTGACACCGGCGTTTTCGTGACGCTCGACGCATTGCGTGTCGCAACGCTTTGACCTTCGACGGTGCGACCCGCCGAAATGTACCGGCGTCCGGACATTCGGGACGACCTCATGGCCTGTCGGTGAAAGCTTTCTCCAGGAATTTTGCCGCCACGAGCGCTCGCGCATCGTCTCCGAAGCGGGCGATGACCTGCACCCCGAGCGGCGGGCCCTCCCCCGGCACGGGGACGGTGACGCACGGCACGCCCATCATCGTCCAGAGCCGGTTGAAGCGGGAATCGCCGGTGGAGGCGTAACCCTCCGGCGCTCGGCCCGGGGCCGAGACCGTCAGCAGGACGTCGAGGTCGGAATTGCGCAGGATGTCCCTCAGGCTGCGCCTGGCGTGATGCGCCACGCGCCGGGCCGCGTCGTAGGCGGCGGCCTCGATGGTCCGGGATGTGTCGAGATGGGCGCGCAGGAGCGGGGGCAGCGAATCGCGGTGGGTTTCGTATTCCCAGGCGAGGGCTTGCGCGGATTCGAAATCCTGGATCGTCGCATGCTCGTCGAAGGCATGGCGGAACTCGTCGGGCAGCGTGAAGGCGCGAATGCCGGCGCCCGCCGCTTCCGCTATCGCCCGCGCCCGGTCGAGGGCCTCCAGCGCCTCGGGTTCGGCAGCCTCGCAATAATCCGGGATGAGCAGCCCGATCCGCGGCACGGTAGCGGGCTGGTCGATCTCCGGCCGGCCGGCGATGAGGGCGAGGGCATGGGCGGCATCGGCCGCGCTCGCGGCGAACAGGCCGAGCGTGTCGAGGGTCCAGGAGAAGCACTTCACCCCCACCGTCGGCAGGAGTCGGAACGACGGTTTCACGCCGACGACGCCGCAATAGGCAGCCGGACGGATCACCGACCCGCCGGTCTGAGTTCCCAGCGCCAGCGGCAGCATGCCCGCGGCCACGGCCGCCGCCGAACCGGCGGAGGATCCGCCCGGCGTCCGGCCCGGCGCACGGGGATTGCGGGTTTCGGTCGGATCGATGAAGGCGAAGGCGGTGGTGGTGGTCTTGGCCAGGGGCACCGCGCCGAGGCGCTTCAGCCGCGCCACGATGGGGGCATCGGCGCGCGGCTGCCAGTCACGATAAATCGATGACCCCATCTGCGTCGGCAGGTGGGCGGTGTCGATGATGTCCTTGATGCCCACCGCGATTCCAGACAGCGGTCCCGTGTCGGGAACGTGCGGATCGGGATCGGTCGCCACGAAGGCGCGGATCGACGGTTCGTGCTCGGCTATCGCGTCCCGGGTCAGCGCCACGGCCTCAGCGGGGGTGAGCGACCCGGCTTCGATACGGGCGCGCATGGACAGGAGCGAGAGCATCGTCATCGGGTGGCTCGCGGGGACGCGGTTGATGGGAAGCGGGTGGCTCGTTCTAAGCAGGTTTCACCTAGACGGTCACCGGTTTGGCGTTCCGAAACCTGTGACACCCCAAAGGTAGGAGCGAGGTGAAACCTCGGCCTGCCGACGCGAACCCGCTCAGGGGGCGGCGAGGAGCGTCTCCGGCCGCCCGTTAGGATCGTCGAGGTGATGGCAGTTGCGCCGGGGAACGTCCAGCGGAGCGCCGTTCCGCGAGGCGTCGGCCTTGCAACTTCCGGATGAGCCATTCATTGCCGCTCAGCTTTGGTCTCTGTCATGCATGGCGCGTCGGCCGAGGGAGAGCGACGACGGAAAGCGTGCCCGAGACACGCCCGTGGCCGGAGCACTTCGAGAGTAGGGATGTGGGAGACGATGGCGGGAGTCGAGACGCAGGCGGCCAAGGATCGCGTGGGCATGATATGCCAGTCCCTGCGCCGCGCCATCGTCGAGCGTGCGCTGGCGCCCGGCGACCGCCTGCCGGAGGATGCCCTGGGCGAGCGCTTCGGCGTGAGCCGCACCATCGCGCGGCAGGCTCTGGGGCAACTCGCCGGTGAGGGGCTGGTGGAACTGCGCCGCAACCGGATCGCCATCGTGGCGACCCCGAGTTGGGAAGAGGCGCGCGACACGTTCGAGGTCCGCATTTCCCTCGAGCGCCTCGTGGTCCAGCGCTTGGCCGGTCGCCTCACCGCCGAGCAGGAAGCGAGCCTGCTGGCCCATATCGACCAGGAGGACGCGGTTCGCGGCGGACCCGAAGCCCCGTCGATCCGCCTCGCCACCGAGTTCCACCTGCTTCTGGCGCGGATGACCGGCAGCCCCGTCCTCGTCCGCTACGTGGCCGAGCTCGGCTATCGCTGCGCGCTGACCCTCTCGCTCTACAGCCGGCCGCATTCGTCGGATTGCGCGGTCAACGAACACCGCGAGATCGTGGCCGCGCTGATGGCCGGCGACGTCGACCGGGCGACCCACCTGATGGATCACCACCTCGATGCCGTGGCGGTGCGCGCGCACATCGTCGCCGAGCCGCCGCGAGACCGCGACCTCGGCCGGGTCCTGGCGCCCTACGTCACCGAGAAGAGTACTTTGCGACGCAGGGCTGGTTGAAGCGGCGCAAATGCGATTCCGCGCCGGCTTGCGACATGCGCCAATCCATCGGCTTTAATCTCTCGGCAACCCTGAAAGCCTAGGCCCCTCTCCTCGGACAGCCGGCCCTGACAGGAGAAGCCCGACTTGCGCGAACCGTTCGTTCCCGATGCGCTGGCCGAGCGGCTGCGGGCCAAGCGGCGCAATACGAGGCCGGTGGCGGCCCTGGTCTGCGAGCCCGCCAAACCCGTCTTCGCCGAGTTGCTCGATGGGCGCGGGCATGGCACCGGGCAGTTCGTCCGGCTGTCGCAGGGCATGGTGGAGCGCATCGCGCGGGTGATGCGCGATGAGGTCGTCGGCGGAGGGGCTTGAACGGCCGGCGAGGCCGCATCCCGCTGGACTGCTGTTCCGGTTCGGCGAGAACGGCCGTACAGAGCCGGCGATGGATCTCAGACCCTACCAGCGTGCCAGCCTCGATGCCCTCTATGCCTCGTGGCGCGACGAGACCGGCGATGGGCTGATCGTCCTGCCCACGGGGGCGGGCAAGGCCTTCGTCATCGCGGCCCTGGTGCGGGAGGTGATCGCCGAGCGTCCCGAGGCGCGGATCGCCATCGTCACCCATACCCGCGAGCTCATCGCCCAGAATCATCGTGAGCTCATGACCTACTGGCCGGATGCGCCGGCCGGCATCTACTCGGCGGGGCTCAACCGGCGCGAGACCGCGACGCAGATCCTGTTCTGCGGCATCCAATCGGTCTGGAACCGCCTCGACGCCATCGGTGCCTTCGACGTCGTGGTGGTGGACGAGGCCCATCTGATCCCGCGCGATGCCGAGACCCGCTACGGCCGGTTCCTCTCGGGCCTGCGCGCCGCTCGGCCGGACCTGCGCGTCGTCGGCCTCACCGCGACCCCGTACCGGCTCGATAGCGGCCGCCTCGACGTGGGCGAGGGCCGGCTGTTCGAGCGGATCGTCTACGAGGCCAATGTCGGCGACCTGATCCACCAGGGCTACCTCGCCCCCCTGATCTGCAAGGCCACCGCCACGGCGCTCGACGTCTCGGGTGTCGCCAAGCGCGGCGGCGACTACATTCCCAGCGCCCTCGAAGCGGCGGTGAACCAGGATTGGATCACCCGCGCGGCGGTGGAGGAAATGGCCGGTTTCGGCCGCGACCGCCGGGCGTGGCTCGCCTTCTGCGCGGGCATCGCCCATGCGGAGGCGGTGCGCGATGCGGTGCGGGCGGAAGGCTTCAGCTGCGAGATGGTGACAGGCGAGACCGGCAAGCGCCAGCGCGACCGGATCGTGCGCGATTTCACCGCCGGGCGCCTGCGCTGCCTCACCTCGGTGGGCGTCCTCTCCACCGGCTTCAACGTGCCGCGCGTGGATCTCATCGCCCTGTTGCGGCCGACCCAGAGCACGGGGCTCTACGTCCAGCAGGTGGGCCGTGCCTTGCGCACCGCGCCGGGCAAGTCCGATGCGCTGATCCTCGACTATGCCGGGCTGGTGCGGATGCACGGGCCGGTGGACATCGTCACCGCGCGCAGTGCCGCCGCGATCAAGGGCCGTGAGGGCGAGGTGCGGGCCAAGCCCTGCCCCGGCTGCGGCGCGCTCATCGCCCTCAATGCCAGCACCTGCGAGGCGTGCTGGGTGGAGCCGGACGAGACCGACGAGGATGGGCCTGGCCACGAGGCGGCGGCCGACGACGAGCATCCGATCCTGTCCCGCACGGTTCCGGTCTGGCAGGGTATCTCCCGATGGCGGCTCGGTCGCCATGCGGCGTCCGGCAGCCTCGATGTCGAGTTCCGGACCGAGGACGGATCGAGCCACAGGGTGCGGATCGCCCTGGAGCAGGCCGGCTATGGCCGCGAGAAGGCGGTGCAATGGTGGCGTCAGCTCGGCGGGGGGCGCGACGTGCCCATGACCGTCGTCGAGGCCCTGGCGCGGACCGAAGAACTCACCCGCCCCGCCGCCATTCTGGTCCGCGCCAACGGCCGATTCTCGGAAAGCGTCAGCTATCGCTTTGCGGACGGCCGCACCTTCGTCGATACGCGGCGGCTCGCCGGAGCCGACGCCTGAGCGCGCTCGCTTATGCCGAGACGCCGTGCTTCGTGAGCAAGCGTTCGGCGCTGTCGTTCCAGACCTCCATCGTCACGATCAACCCGCCGCGGACGGTGAAGCGGTCGACGTAGCGGTTGCCCTCGAACGGGGTGCCATCCGGCCATTCGCCGTAGAGGGTGCCGAGGCTGTAGACCGTGGTGAACCCCTCCCCCGGCACCACGTCCAGACGCTCCATGCGCTTCTTCACCCAGGCATAGCGGCCCGCGTTGAACGCCGTCACCTCGCGCGGATGCCGGAAGACGCGGGCGCCGGTGAAGACGATCTCGATCCCCGGCGCCATGTAACCCGCCGCCCTCTCCGGATCCGGCACCATGGAGGCTTCGAGATAGGCGGTGACGATGGCCGCGTCGGTGCCGGTATCGGTTTTCGGTGTGTCGCTCATGCTTCCGCTCCCCATTCGATCGCGAGCCTGCCCGAAGCTCGACCGAAGTGCATGCAATTAGTGTATGCAGTTTGGCGTGAAAGCAGGCAGCGGGATTCCTTTGCTCAGGAATTATCTATATATTTCAATTGCCTGGGAAATGGCATGGCGGTTGCGGCGACGGATGCAATTCTTCCGGAGCTCCGATCCATGCGCAAGCACAGCCCATCACCGATGACCCGCCGCCTCGCCCTTGGGGCGACAGCCCTGTTCGGGCTTTCGCTGATCGCTCCGGTCCAGGCGGCCGAGTCGATCAAGATCGGCCTCGTCACCGCCCTGTCCGGTCAATCGGCGAAATCGGGCGAAGCGATCTCGCGCGGCATCGGGCTCGCCATCGACGAGATCAACGCGGCGGGCGGCGTCCTCGGACGGCCCCTGGAACTCGTGGCCCGCGACGATGAAGCCAACCCGTCGAAGGGCGTGCTGGCCGCCCGAGAGCTGGTCCAGCGCGTCGGCGTCGTCGCCCTGGTCGGCGGTCTCGATACCCCGGTATCCATGGCGATCGTGCCCATCGCCAACCAGATGAAGGTGCCCTTCCTCGGCCCCTGGGCGGCGGGCACCGGCATCACCCGCAACGGTGCGGCCGACAATTACGCGTTCCGGGTCTCGGCGGTGGACGCCCTCGTGGACGAGGCCCTCGTCGCCTACGCCGTCAAGACCTACCAAGCCAAGAAGCCCGGCATGATCCTCGTCAACAACGCCTGGGGCGAGTCGAACCGGCAGGGCCTCACGGCGGCCTTGAAGGCCGCGGGCCTGCCTGCCGCCGGCATCGAGAAATTCGAGGCGTCCGATGTGGACATGGTGCCCCAGCTCACGCGCCTGAAGGAGGCCGGCGCCGACGCCCTGTTCATGGTCGGCAATGTCGGACCCTCGGCCCAGGTGGTCAAATCCCTCGACCGGATGGGCTGGACCGTTCCCGTCGTGTCGCATTGGGGACCGGCCGGCGGTCGTTTCGACGAACTGGCCGGCCCGAGCGCGGCCAAGGTCCATTTCATCCAGACCTTCACCTTCGCCGGCAACGCCTCGCCCAAGGCCGTCGCCGTGCTCGATGCCCTGAAGGCGAAGTACCCGGCGATCAAGTCCATGGCCGACGTGACCCCGGCGGTGGGCATCGCCAACGCCTACGACGCGACGCATCTCCTGGCCCTCGCGATCGGCGAGGCCAAGTCCACGAAGGGGCCGGACGTGCGCGACGGCTTCTACAAGATCGCCACCTATCCCGGCCTCATCAAGACCTACGACAAGCCCTTCGCCCCGGACCGTCACGACGCGCTCGGGCCGCAGGACTACGTCTTCACGCGGTTCAAGGACGGCGAGATCGTCGCCGTGTCGAACTGAGGGAGCGGCCATCGCCGTTCATCCCACCCGCCACCTCATTCTGAGGCGCCGCGAAGCGGCCTCGAAGGAGGTCTCCAGAACTCACTGTGCGAACTTGACGCCTCCTTCGAGGCCTCCGCTTCGCTGTGGCGCCTCAGGATGAGGTGGCTGGGTGGGATGGACGACATGATACGGTGAAAGTGAGAATTCCATGCTGACCGGCTCCCTCGTGAGCGGCCTCGGTCTCGGGAGCATGTACGGGCTCATCGCCCTCGGCTTCCATGTGACCTATGCCGTCTCCGGCACCGTGAACTTCGCGCAAGGGAGCGCCGTCACCCTCGGGGCGGTGCTCGGCTACATGCTCGGCATCACGCTCGGCTGGCCGATGCCCCTGGCGGTGGCGGCGGCCCTGGCCGGCTGCGCGCTGCTCGGCATCGTGGTCGAACGCATCCTGGTGCGGCCCTTCGTCGAGCGAGGCTCCGATGCCTGGCTGCTGGCCACGGTGGCGGGCGGCGTGGTGCTCGACAACGTCATCCTGTTCACCTTCGGCAAGGAGCCGCGCAGCCTGCCCTCGCCCCTGGCGCGTGACCCGATCGACCTGTTCGGCACCGGAATATACCCGCTGCAGATCGTGATTCCGGTAGTCGGCCTCGCCGTCGCCTTCGCCATCCGGACGGTGTTCCGCCGGACCGATCTCGGCCGCGTTCTCCTGGCGGTGGCGCAGAATGCCGACGCCGCGCGGCTGATGGGCATTGATGTGCGTCGCACGGTGGCCTACGCCTTCGCGCTCTCCGCCCTGCTCGCGGGGGCGGCGGGCCTCCTCATCGCCCCGCTGTTCTCGGTCTCGGCCGAGATGGGCACCCTGTTCGGCATCAAGGCCTTCGCCGTCGCCATTCTCGGCGGGATCGGCTCCGCCACCGGCGTGGTCCTGGCCGGGCTGCTCTACGGCGTCGTGGAGGCTCTGGTCACCGGATATCTCGGCTCCGGCTACACCCAGATCGTCGTGTTCTCGGTGATCATCCTCGCGCTGGCGCTGCGCCCCGACGGCCTTCTCGGCCGGGCCGCCGTGAACAAGGTCTGAGCCGATGCGCGCCGGAAGCTCCGCCCTGCCCCTCGCCATTCTCGCCCTCACCGTCGCGGGGATCGGCCTCGTGGCCGCCACCGACGGCTACAGCCATTTCATCATCGCCCTCGTGGCGTTGACGACGCTGGCCGGAACGGGGCTGAACGTCCTCCTCGGCCTCACCGGCCTGATCTCCTTCGGCCATGCCGGATTCTACGCGATCGGCGCCTATGCGAGCGCCATACTGACCCTTTCCGGGGTCAGCTTCTGGCTGGCGCTCCCCGCCGCCGGCCTGCTCTCCGGGGTTCTCGGCGGCGTACTCGCGATCCCCGCCATGCGGGTGAAGGGCCCCTATCTCGCCATGGTGACGATCGCCTTCGGCTTCATCGTCGAGCATGGGCTGATCGAAGGCGGTGCGCTCACTGGAGGCCAGAACGGCCTCGTCATCGCCACCGGCCCGACCCTGTTCGGATTCCCGTTCCTGGAGCGCGAACTCGCGATCCTGTCGGTGCTGGGTGCCGGCCTCGCCCTCTACGGCTTCCACCGCCTCGCGCGCAGCCGCCTCGGCCTCGCCATGCGGGCGGTACGGGACGCGGATGTCGCCGCCGCCTCCCTCGGCTTCGATCCGGTGCGGGTGAAGACCCTGGCCTTCATGATCTCGGCGGCGCTGACCGGCCTCGCCGGGGCGGTGCTGCCGCCCTTGATGCTGTTCATCGCGCCGAGTTCGTTCCCGTTCACCCAGTCGATCCTGTTCGTGCTCTCGGTGGTGGTGGGAGGCGCCGGCACGGTGCTGGGGCCGCTCTTCGGTGCCCTCGTCACCGTCCTCCTGCCGGAGACCCTGTCGGGTCTCGCCGAATACCGCCTGCTGTTCTTCGGCCTCGCCACGCTCGTCGTGTTGTGGCTGGTGCCGGCGGGCATCGTCGGCAGCCTCGCGAGGCTGCTGCCGCGCCGCCTCACCGGAACTGCGTCCGGAACCGGCGGCGACGTCGCGTCCTATCTGGCCCAGCCACAGCCCGAGGCGCTCGCGGTGGAGGGGATCGGCATCAGCTTCGGCGGCATCAAGGCGGCGCAGGACGTCTCGGTAACGGCCGCCCCCGGAGCCGTCACCAGCATCATCGGCCCGAACGGGGCCGGCAAGACCACCGTGCTCAACATGGTCTCGGGTTTCTATCGGCCCGGTGCCGGGGCGATCCGACTCGCGGGTCGGGATCTGGCCGGACTGTCCGCCCACCGCATCGCCCGCGCCGGAATCGCGCGGACCTACCAGACCACGCGGCTGTTCGGCTCACTGTCTGTCATCGACAACGTGACCCTCGCCATCGCCCCCGGACGCCTGTTCAGGGCGGGCGCAGGAAGCGACGTCGATGCTGCCACCGCGCTCCTCGCCTTCGTCGACTATACCGGGGGCCTCCACCGGCCCGCCGCCGAACTGCCGCATGTGGACCGCCGCCTCGTGGAGATCGCGCGCGCTCTGGCGGGCCGACCGCGCGTCCTCCTTCTCGACGAGCCGGCGGCGGGCCTCACCCGCGCCGATACCGACCGCCTGGGCAGCCTCCTGCGTCGGATCGCGGAGTGCGGAATCGTGGTGGTCCTCGTCGAACACGACATGCCCCTCGTCATGGCCTTCTCGGATCTTATCCTCGTCATGGATGCAGGACGACCCATCGCGCTGGGGGACGCCGCCACGGTACGGGCGGATCCCGCCGTTCTGCGGGCCTATCTCGGAGGCGCCGACACCCCTGCCCGGCCGCGTCCGTCCCCATGGACGGGCCCCGCCGACGCGGTCCTCTCAGCCCTCGACCTGACGGCAGGCTACGGTGCCGCTCCGGTCCTCGACCGCCTCTCCCTCGATGTCCGGCCCGGTGAGACCGTGGCGCTCCTCGGGGCGAACGGGGCCGGCAAATCCACCGCCATGCGCGCGCTCAGTGGCCTGCTGCGTCCGGTGGACGGATCCGTCATCCTGGAGAACCGCTCCGTTGCCGGCCTGCCGGCCCATGCCATCGCCCGCCTCGGCCTCGCCCTCGTGCCAGAGGGCCGGCAGGTCTTTCCGGAGCTTTCGGTCGTGGAGAACCTGCGCCTCGGCGCGCATGGACGGAAGACCGCCATCGATCCCAGCGAGGTGGAGGCCTTGCTCGACCGGTTCCCCCGCCTGCGCGACCGGGCGACGAGCCGGGCCGGTCTGCTGTCCGGCGGAGAGCAGCAGATGCTCGCCATCGCGCGCGGGATGATGGCGCATCCGCGCATTCTCCTCCTCGACGAACCCTCCCTCGGGCTTGCGCCGTCCATGATCAACGCCCTCTACGCCGTGGTGGCGGAGTTGCGCGACCAGGGCGTCACCATCCTCATCGTCGATCAGATGGCCGCACTGGCCTTGACCGTTGCGGATCGCGGCTACGTCCTGGAGCAGGGCCGCGTCGTCGCCACCGGATCGGCGGCCGAGCTCTCCGCCGATGAAGGTCTCGCCGCCGCCTATCTCGGCGCTGCGTGACAATCTGAGCCTATGAGACAGATGAAGGAGCGCGACGCTTTGACGGACGCAGGTAACGACCATGGCCGCTATGCCTACAGCGCCCTGCCCGACCGCCCGGTCTACGATTGGCCCGGGGGCAAGCGCCTCGCCGTCTACGTGGCGCTCAATCTCGAGACCTTCGATTTCGGATCGGGCCTCGGCGCAGAGCTGGCTCCCGGCGGCCCTCAGCCCGACGTGCTGAACTACGCCTGGCGCGATTGGGGCAATCGCGTCGGTGCCTTTCGGATGAAGGCCCTCTTCGACGAGTTACGCCTTCCCGCCAGCGTGCTGGTCAACAGCCGGCTCTACGAGGATTGTCCCGGCCTGATCGAGGCCTTCCGGGCGCGGGGCGACGAGATCGTCGGGCATGGCCGCACCAATGCCGAGCGCCAGGGCAACCTCGAAGAGGAAGCCGAGCGGGCACTCATCGCCGAGGCCACCGCCACCCTGACGCGGGAGGAAGGCAAGCCCCCCGCCGGATGGCTCGGCCCCTGGATCTCGCAATCCCGCGTCACGCCCGATCTCCTGGCGGAGGCGGGCTATCGGTATCTCCTCGACTGGGCGCATGACGACCAGCCGGTCTGGTTCACCACCCGCGACGGCGGTCGCATCCTCTCCGTGCCGTATCCACAGGAACTCAACGACATCCCCGCCATCGTCGCGAGGAAGGACTCCGCCCGGGACTTCGCCGCCATGATCGTCGACGCGTTCGACGAGATGCTGGTGCAGTCGCGGGAGGCGCCCCTCGTCATGGGGATCGCTCTGCATCCCTACATCGTCGGCCAGCCGCACCGGCTGCGGCCGCTGCGAGAGGCGCTCACCCATATCGCCTCTCATCGCGACGAGATCTGGCTCACCACCGCCGGAGGTATCGCAGGCCACGTGATGGCGAGCGCGTTAGCCGATCCGCAATAGGGCGGACGCCACGGGGCAATCGACCGGGATGACGAGATTGGCCACTCCGTCCGTAATTCGCCGGTCAGAGATGCGGTATAAAAGGGTGGAAGGCGCCGGAACCTTGCGCCATATAGGGGACATGACCGAAACATCGACATACCCCTACACCCTGGAAATCCTCAGCCCCCGCACCGAGGGCGCGACCTATCAGTGGGCCATTCGCAAAGGCGGCAAGCTCGTCCAGCGCTCGGATCGCAGCCTGACCAGCGAGGCCAAGGCCCGCGAGAACGGACTCGCCCAGATCGAGAAGCTTCTTTCCGGCTTCGGCGAGCGGTAAGTTCGTCGTCCTTCGATCAAGGTTGCATGAGCGGCGGCTGACCCATCAACGCGGCAATGCCGTGAATCATGCGCGCTTCGAAGAAGCCCCCGTCGGGAATGTCCGGCGGGGGCTTCTTTCGTTTCCATCGTGACACGGACGCCCTCGAACGGTCGGTCCGTGTCATCAGCCAGGATATGGCGCGGTCTGCCGGGACATCGCTGTCGGTGAAACCTCGGCAGCTTGAGGCGGCAAGCTGCTTCGGAATCTTTTCTGGCATATTATATCCCAGTGGTGCATTCCTGAGTTCGATTGCTGGGAGGCCGTTTCATGGCAAAGCCGATACAACCCGATCGTCCGATCTGGCCCCAACTTCCGGACAAGCCCGGCGACGTCGATCCGGTTTTCGAAGATCAGACTCCGTCGAGCGAGCCTTCGCCGAGCCTGCCGCAAGCCGATCGCATATCCGCCGACCCGGCAGAGGGTAGCGAGCCTGTGCGCCTGCGTTGAGCGCCGAAGTCATTCCCGGTGAGAGCCACGAGTCGCAGGCCAGCACGAGACGGATCCGCTGCGAAGCTTGAAACCTCTCGTCGGCCGCGTTGGTTGACGTCCCAGAGATCCACTCGTGAACTTTGGAACATTTGATGACGAAGAACGCCGCGTTACTCGCCAGTGTGTTGTTGACTGCCTCAGTACCTGCCTTCGCGCAGTCGACGGGTCCTGCCGAGATCAAACAGCCGGGTCCGGCGCGCATGACCTCGCCGGGCACGTCGGATGTGCCGGTGGTCAAGCCGGGCGGCATCGATAACAGCGGTCCGGGTTCCATCGGGACCGAAGCCTATGGCTCCACCGGCGCGGAAAGCCGCTCGAACAATTCGGGGGCCGCGGGCAACGCCAACAAGCCGGAAGTCGCGATCCCGAACACCGGCGGTGGTGGCGGTCGATAAACGGAAGGCGGTGGACGACCGACCGGCCCGCGTGAGGGGGGCACAATCGCGGGCCGGTCGATGTACCGCGCGTTCATGGCCTGAACGCGCGATCCCTGGAATGTCCGGTGGAGCCGGGCGCGAACGACGTCCTGCTCAGGACGCCGCGGGGTGAGCCATCGCGGCCTCGCCGGGCGATGCCCGTTTTCCTGCCGGCTCCCGCTTCACGCGGAACCAGAGGGCGTAGAGGGCCGGGAGAAACAGCAGGGTCAGCAAGGTGCCCACGCCGACGCCGCCGATGAGGACGTAGGCCAGCGCTCCCCAAAACACCGAGTGGGTGAGCGGGATGAAGGCGAGCATGGCGGCGGCGGCGGTCAGGATGACCGGGCGGGCGCGTCGCACGGTCGATTCGACGATGGCCTCGTAATCCGACAGCCCCGACGCCCGGTCATGGTGGATCTGATCCACCAGGATCAGTGTGTTGCGCATCAGGATGCCCGACAGGGCGATGAGGCCGAGGATTGCGTTGAACCCGAACGGCTGATGAAAGATCAGCAGGGTCGGCGCGGCGCCCACGAGGCCCAGCGGCGCGGTGGCGAACACCATGAACATGGTCGCGAAGGAGCGCACTTGGATCATGATGACCGTGAGCGTCACGATCAGCATGATCGGGAACACCGCCACGAGCGACATCATCGCCTTCGCGCTTTCCTCCACGGCGCCCGCCGTGTCGATGCGGTAGCCCGGTGGAAGCTTGGCCTTGATCGGTTCCAGCAGGGGGAAGATCTGGGCGTGGATGTCCGGCGGCTGTTTCCCGTCGAGGACGTCGCCCTGAACCCGGATGTAGCTTTCCCGGTTGTAGCGCTTCAGCACCGCATCCTCGCTGCGGCTCTCGAGCCGCGCGACCTGGGAGAGCGGTACCTGGCGCCCGTCCTTCGTCGCGAGGGTGAGGTCCCCGACTTCGCCGAGCGAGCGCCGTTCCGGGCCGGGGCTGCGTAGCAGGACATCGACCGAGCGCAGGTTCTCTCGTACCTGGGTCGCCGGCATGCCGTTGAGGTAGCTCTGCAATTGCTGGCCGGCTTCCTTCGGTGTCAGGCCGATCAGGCGCAGTCGCTCCTGGTCGAGAGCGAGGTGCAGGTTGGGGGTCTTGTCGCCCCAGTCGAGATGGACCATCCGCATGTTCGGGTTGGCCGCCATGACGTCGCTGACCTCGGCGGCGATGCCCCGGATCACGTCGAGATTCGGCCCGACCACCCGGAAGGCCACGGGGAAGCGGATCGGTGGCCCGAAGACGATCTGCAGGACCCGCACCCGTGCCTCGGGGAAGCGCCCCTCGTCGACGAGTTTGCGGACCTTGGTCCGCAGGGTGTCGCGCGCCGCCGCGTCGGCGGTCTGGACGACGATCTGTGCGAAGGCAGGATCGGGTAGCTCGGGATCGAAGGACAGGACGAAGCGCGGCATGCCCTGGCCGACATAGCTCGTGATCTCACCGGCTTCCGGCAACTCGCGCAGGGTGGTTTCCAGCCGCGTCACGCTGGCCTCGGTGGTGGCGAAGGCCGAGCCCGCCGGCAGGGTCACCTCGACGATGAGCTCGGCGCGCTCCGAGTTCGGGAAGAACTGCTGCTCCACCTTACCCATGGCCACCACCGCGCCCGCGAACAGGGCCACGGTGATACCGGCCGCCATCCATTTGTGGTCGACGGACATCCGCACGAGGCGGCGCAGGCGCTGGTAGTTCCTGGTTGCGTAGATCGCGTCGTGCCCGCCTTCCACCCGCTTGATGTTCGGCAGGAGCTTGACCCCGAGATAGGGCGTGAAGGTCACGGCCACGATCCAGGAGATGATCAGCGAGAAGGCCACCACCCAGAAGATGTTGCCGGCATATTCGCCGGCCGTGGACGCCGCGAAGCCCACGGGGAGGAAGCCCGCGATGGTGACGAGGGTGCCCGTCAGCATCGGCGCGGCGGTGGCGCTCCAGGCATAGGTCGCCGCCTCGATCCGGTCGGCGCCCTCCTCCATGCGCACGACCATCATCTCGATGGCGATGATCGCGTCGTCGACGAGGAGGCCGAGCGAAATGATGAGGGCGCCCAGGGTGATGCGGTCGAAGTCGCGACCGGTGATCATCATCACCACGAACACCGCCGACAGGGTGAGCGGCACGGCCAGCGCCACCACGATGCCTACCCGGAAGCCGAGCGCGGCGAGGCTGACCACGATCACCACCCCCAGGGCGGTGAAGAACTTGACCATGAACTCGTGGATGGCCTCGTCGATGACCTTGGCCTGGTCGGTGATCTTCGTGAACGAGATGCCGACGGGCGTTTCATGATGGATCGCGATCTCCTCGGCATTGAGCGCCGCACCGAGATTCAGCCCGTTGAAGCCGGGCTTCATCACCAGGCCGAGCATCAGTGCGGGCTCGCCATCGTTGCGGATGGCGAAGGTCTTCGGATCCTCGTAGCCGCGCTTCACCTCGGCGATGTCGCCGAGCTTGAAGCTGCGATCGCCCGCCGCGACGGGCAGGTTGCGGAGGGCATCGAGCCCATCGATGGCGCCGTCGAGTCGGAGATAGACGCGCGGTCCCCCCGCCTCGACGAATCCGGCCGGGGTCACGTCGTTCTGGTTGGCGAGAGCCGCCAGCAATTGCTGGCCGGTGATGCCGAGCGTGGCGAGACGCTGGTAGGAGATCTCGACGAAGATCTTCTGGGCCTGCTCGCCGAGGATGTTGATCTTCTCGACGCCGGGTATGCGCAGCAGGCGCTGGCGAAGGTCCTCCGCCCGCATCACCAATTGCCGGTGCGGCAGATCCTTGGCCTGGAGTGCGTAGAGAGCGAAGTAGATGTCGGAGAATTCGTCGTTGAACAGCGGCCCCAGCACGCCGCGCGGCAGGCTGGAGGCCTGGTCGGAGAGCTTCTTGCGCGCCTGATAGAACTCCGCCTGGAGCTTGGCCGGAGGCATGTTGTCCTTGAACAGCACCTTCATCAGCATGAGCCCGGGCCGGACCGTGGTCTCGACGCGGTCGTAGTAGACGAGCTCCTGCAGGCGCTTCTCCAGCGGATCGGCGACCTGGCGCTGCATCTCGTCGGTGGTGGCGCCGGGCCATGCGGCCGAAACCACCATGACCTTCACGGTGAAGGCGGGGTCCTCGGCCCGACCGAGCTTCTCGAAGGCGAAGAAGCCGGCGCCGGTGAGCGCGATCAGCAGGAACAGCGTGACCGCCCGCTCCCGGACGGCGAGCGCGGAGAGATTGAACCCGCTCACGGTGCCACTCCGGTCGTAGCGAGGGGAGAGACCCGGACTTTCTGCCCGGCCTTGAGGAGATGCGCCCCGAGGGCCACGATCCGGTCGCCGGGATTCAGGCCGGAGACGATGTCGGCGTTCTCCTCGGCCATGCGGGCGACGGCGACGGATTGGGCCGTGACGGTCTGGGTCTCCGCGTCGTAGCGCCAGACCGACGCGCCCTGGCCCTGGTCGAACAGGGCGCCGAGCGGCACCGCCACCGCGGCCGCCCGCGCAGCGTCTGTGGATTTGAGTTGGAGCGTCACCGTGGCGCCCAGCGGTGCGGTCTCGCCGCCGCCCGAGAGAATGTAGCGCGCCCTGTAGGTCCGGGTCGCGGCATCCGCCGTGGCGGAGAGCTCACGCAGCCGCGCCGGATAGGTCACCTCGCCCTCCGCATAGAGGATGGCCGAGGCCTCGCCCTGCGCGGCGCGCCGGCTCCCCTCGGGCAGGAACACCTCGGCCTCGCGGGCGCCGTCGCGCGCCAGCTTCACCACGGTCTGCCCGGCGGCGACAACCTGGCCCGGTTCGGAGGGCACCTCCATCACGACGCCGTCGGCATCCGCCTGCAACTCGGAGTACCCGGCCTGATTGGCGATCTGGCTCGCCTGCGCCTCGGCATTGGCGAATTGCGCGATGGCGGAATCGGCCGCACCCTTGTTCTGGTCGTAGGTCTGTTTCGAGGTCCAACCGTCGGAGACGAGCTTGCGGCTGCGCTCCTCATCGGCCTTCGCCTTGATCATCTGTGCGCGAGCCGCCTCCACCGAGGCACGGGCTGCATTGAGCGCCAGGCTGAAGTCGGTCCGGTCCAAGCGCATCAGCGGCTGGCCCCGCGTCACCCGATCCCCCGGGTCGACGAGCCGTTCGAAGATCTTGCCGCCGACGCGAAAGCCGAGATTGCTCTCGGTCCGAGCCCGGACGACGCCGGTATAGCGCGCGATCCCTCCGCCACCCCGCGCGACCTCGACGGTCTGGACCAGGGGCGGTTGAGGCGACACGGCGGTCTCACCGGGCGAGCAGGCGGCTAGGGCAAGACCGACAATCCCGAGGGCAATCCTCGCATCCATCACGCATTCCCCCCGGCAACCGCACCATCCTTAAGATGATGATCATAATATATTCGGGCGTGGGTCAGCGTCAAGGGTGTGGCGGGAGTATGTTGAGGCCATGCAGGCGGCCGGAATGGCGACGGCGCGACCGTGACGGTGCGCGGCCGGCGGCATCACCGTCGCCGACCCGCTCTTCGAAGCGAAAGCGGCGGCCGAGGAAGATCAGACAAATCGGGAAGCTTCGGCCAAAGCGGCGCAGCCGTGGTACGCCCGCTGCGATCGTATTCCGATCACCATGTTCCGAGCGCCGAGCGATCGATCAGGAGCGGCAGCAAGAGGCCGCGACACGTGCTGATGCCCGGCAGCGACACAGATTCGCTGGGACGTCGATCGCGGCGCCGGGAAAGGCTCATTCCCGCAGGGGGCGAGCTTCGAGGATGGCCGCCAGAATGAAGGGACGCTTCATCAGCGGACCGGTATTCCCGCGGTTGACGAAGTCGTTCGCGCCGGGATGTCGTCGCACGGCTTTACCGAGATCGAGCCGGTAGCCCTCCTTGAAGACGAACGGGGGCGCCATGGAATTCGCGAGGTAAGTTTCGACGGCAGCCGCCACCTCCTCCTGGGAGATGAGGTTCAGTTTGCAAAGGGCGGCTGTCGTTAGCTTCTCGGTCATTCGGAACGGTAAGGCTGCGGGGCAATCCCCGCAACCGTCCCACCGTCGCGCCGTACCGAAGAAGACGGGTGAGCGTATGGCGCCGCCGTCTTAGCGGTCGCGACGTTCCCGAACGGTGCCACGCTCTTCCCGCCGTTCCATCCGCTCCTCGCGCCGATCCGGATCGACACCGAGCACGCCCCCGACCGTGCCCGTCGCGGCCCCGACCGCACCGCCGACCACGCCACCGACGGGACCGGCCGCGCGATTGCCATCCTCGATCCCGCGTTCGGCGCCCCGTACCGTCCCCTGCGCCTGTGCCGATGCGGCCAGGGCGAGGGGCGAAAGAAGGACGGCCGCAGCGATAAGGGCATGTTTCATGAGAGTCTCCTCGACTGATGGATCGAACGGGAGGCTCACTTGGGCGAGCCTACCCTGCGTGATCGGTCAACGGTCGAAAGACGGATTGGTCGCAAGCGTGGCCCCAAGAGACACGCTGGAGCGTCAACTAGAGCTGCGCCCGACCACGTTGGGTCGGGGCACATCTCTAGGCCTTTGTTTTGCCGCGCTCTTTTTCGCCGAACCGGCATCCACTTCGGCGTAGAGCGCTCTAGGGCGTTCCATCAGGGCAGGTTGGAGATAAAGGAGCGGCACCGGGCCAGGGAGGCACGTCGAAGGACGAAGCTCCTTGGACGCCAACTCGCTGTTCCAATCAAACCTATGGCTTGACCGCCGCCTTCTTGGACGGCTCCGCGTGTTTGATGCTGCCTGTCTCGGAGACTCGATCCCGCGCCTGATCGAGGCGCTTCTTCGAGGCGACAAGCTCGCGCTGTGAGCCGGCAAGCTGACCCTTGGCTGCGTCGCGCGCGGCAGCAGCTTGTTGAAGTTCCTCTCGCGCAGAGGCGAGCTTGCCTTGCCATTCACGCAGGAGATCGTTGTTTGCCTGTTCCAACTCTTTTTGGCGGTTGACCGCCCCGTCGCGATCCGCCCGCAGGAGGCCGACCTGATCGGTGAGATCGCGGTATGCCGAAGCCTTGTTCGCGAAGGCTCCCCATCCTGCAAAAGCGTAGACCGCCAGAATCAAGTTCAACACGACAGTACGTGTCGGCGTCCAAGCAAACAGCACCGCAAGTTTCCAGCGAAGAAGTTCAAGCAGGCGAGGCATGGACCGTTTGTCTCCCACCGCAACTGGGCGGACCCCCTGGTCCGAACGGCTGACCGATGAATGTCGAGAGAATGCCCGTGCAGCGTTAATGCTTGCTTACGACGAGCAAGAGTGAGCCGCTCCTGAATGTATCACGAGGTCGCCGTCGACGACCGCCGCTATGAACGAGAGTGTCGATCAATCGCCGCGTCGCTGTTACCGTCCCGCTGGAGTTCTTCCGGCAGGACGAGCGCAAGGTTCTGGCGGGCAATCAGATCGGTGACGCCGACAGGCCGGTAGGCCCAGGCATCCACGCCGACATCGCATGAAAAGCGGGTATCGGGCAGCGATCCATGGGTGTGGCCATAGAGGTGCCGCGTCCCGCGCCACAAACCCGGCCAAGCCCGATGGGCGTAGTGAGCGAGGAACAGTCGCCATTCCTTGCCGGCGGCATCGCTTACGGTGATCCGCGCACTCTCCTGCGGCGGCTTTACCCATGGCAGTTCGAGGACCCGATTGGTGTCGTGATTGCCGCGGATCAGCCGCTTTCGCCCCCTCAAGGCAGAAAAGATCTCCGCGCAGCGAGCCCGGCTGGCGCCGGCCGCGAAATCGCCGAGATGCCAGACTTCGTCGTCGTCGCCGACGACCTCGTTCCAGCTTTTGATCAAAGCCGCGTCATGATCATCGAGCGACCCGAACGCAACTCCCCGCTGCCGCAGAATGTGGGAGTCTCCAAAGTGTGTGTCGGCTGTGAAGAAGGTGGCCATGCGACTCCCACGGCGCCGGGTGCCTCGAGCGGTCGCCTGCCATTCAAACGCTTCCACTTTGCGGGGGATCGGCACTCCGGCAGAAAAGTCGCGTTGATGAAAACGCTGATATGCACTCCCATCGCTCGGCCTCGCAGCGCGGCGAAGTCCAGCGGGATGCAGCTTTCGCCGACACGGGCCGATACGAATTGCTGGGTGAATTCGCAGCTCGCCGGCCGTTGGGCCAAATTTCCGAACGACTGCAGTGCCTTGGCTGGGTCAAATGGCGGCCCGCGCGAGATGATGTCGAGTACTATGGCTACACGATAGCACTCTTAAAGCCGCCCTTTCTCACGAGACGGTCACTTGGGTAGGCTTGAGCGCCTCCACGAGCGCATCCACCACCACCCGCACCTTCGGCGCAAGGTCCCGCGAGCGCGGCCAAAGCGCGGTGATGGGACCATCCTCCGCGGGGGTTGAAATCGGCACCACTTCAAGCCGCCCGCTGTGGAGATCGTCCGCCGCAAGCCAGGTCGAGAGATAGGCGACGCCAAGCCCTTTCACGGTCGCGTCCCGCAAGGCCTCGCCATGGCTGATGGTGTGGCGCGGTTGGATGATGACCAGCTTGACCGTTCCGTCCGAGCCGCAAACTGCCCATGGCAGCGGGCGGCCATCTTTGGCGAAAGCGAGGCAGTCGTGTTTGACGAGTTCCTCGACGACGGTCGGGCGCCCGCGCCGGTCCAGATAAGCCGGCGCGGCGCAGATGATCGAGCGCTGCGTACCAATGCGCCGCCCAATCAGGCTGGCATGATCTCCGGGATCGCCAAGCCGCACCGCAAGGTCGAACCCTTCCTCGACGAGATCGACCTGGCGGTCAGTGAATGAGATATCGAGATTGAGATCCGGGTTGCCATCCGCGACCTCCGCGAGCACGGGCATAACGTACAACCGGCCAAACGAAATCGGCAGGTTGATCCGCAAGGTTCCTGATACGACGCGCGTTCGCGAGGCCAGCAGCGCCTCCGCTGTGTTCAGTTCCTCGAGGACCTTGAGGCAGCTCTGGTAATAAGCCTGCCCTTCGGCCGTCAGGTTCAGGCTGCGCGTCGTGCGGTCCAGCAACCGGATGCCAAGACGCTCTTCGAGGCGGGCGACACTCTTGCCGGTCGCGGATTAAGAGCGCCTAACAGAACGGCACCGAACGTTGCTTTCAGCGTTGGTTTGGCATGGCCAGACCGCTTCTCCCCGATGATCTCTGGGATGAGATCGCTCCGCTCCTCCCGCCGCCTCGGCCGCGTCCGAAGGGCGGGCGTCGTCCGATCGAGAACC
>NZ_VRVC01000050.1:0-32398 GCF_008040005.1 Methylobacterium sp. WL19 | reverse complement strand
GAGGCGTTCGGGGCGGGCGGGAAAAGCCGCGGTTGGCCCGGCGGTGTTGGCGAAGGAACACCGCCTGTCAACCATCCCGCCCTCCCGAGCCGTCTTCGCACTGCGGGACGATGGTCATCGGTTCGGCCTTGGGTCATGGTGCCGTCATCGTTCGACGTCCACCTTGCTTCACCGGTGAACGGCGTCGAGGGACGTCCGTGAGAGGTCCGCGCCCGTGACAGAGTTTTCCAGCGGCGAGTCCCATGTCCTCGTGCTCCAGGGCGGCGGGGCCCTCGGCTCCTATCAGGCCGGCATCTACGAGACCCTGGCGGCGGAGGCCATCGCGCCCGATTGGGTGGCGGGCATCTCCATCGGCGCCATCAACGCGGCCCTGATCGCCGGCAACTCGCCCGAGCGCCGCGTGGAGCGGCTGAAGGCGTTCTGGGAGCAGGTCTCCTCCGGGGTGATGGGCTCGCCCTGGTTCCCCGGTGAGCAGGCGCGGGCGGCCTTCAACGAAGCCAGCGCCAACTGGATCGCCACCGTGGGCGTGCCCGGTTTCTTCAAGCCGCGCTTTCCTCCGGCCACCCTCTACCCACCCGGCGCACCGGAAGCGCTGAGCTACTACGACACCGCTCCGCTGAAGGCGACGCTGGAGCGGCTCGTGGATTTCGATCTCATCAACGAGGGCCGGACCCGGCTCAGCATCGGCGCTGTGAACGTGCGCACCGGCAACTTCGTCTATTTCGACAATCGCTGCGACCGGATCACGGCCGAGCACATCATGGCTTCTGGCGCGCTGCCGCCGGGCTTTCCGCCGGTGACCATCGACGGCGAGCAATATTGGGACGGCGGCATCGTCTCGAACACGCCGTTGCAGTACATCCTCGACGAGGAGCGCACCCGCGACCTCGTGGTCTATCAGGTCGACCTGTTCGCGGCGCGCGGGCCTATGCCGCGCACTCTCATCGAATCGGCAGAGCGCGAGAAGGACATCCGCTTCTCGAGCCGCACCCGGCTCAACACCGACAAGAACCTCGAAGCCCGCCGGGCGAAGGCCGCCTTCCGGCGGCTGGCCGAGAAGCTGCCCCCCGAGCTGATGAGCGACGAGGACGTCGCCTACCTGCGCCAGGTCACCCACGCCAACTTCACCACCGTGATGCAGCTGATCTACCGGCGGAAGGCCTATGAGGGGAACTCGAAGGATTACGAGTTCTCCCGCGCCACCATGCTGGAACATTGGGCGGCGGGTGCCGGTGACATGCGCCGCTCTCTGCGCTCCCCCGCCTGGTGCGACCGGGTGCACGACGAAACCGGCGTCGCCGTGTTCGACCTGACGCGGGACGCCCGCGACTGACCCCGCCCTGATTTTCTACACGGGAGCCCCACGCCATGACCCGCGACGAGATCCTGCACGTCCCCTCAATGCCCGCCTTCAGCCCGAGCTATCCGCGCGGGCCGTATCGCTTCCTCAGGCGCGAATACCTCATCATCACCTACGAGACCGATGCGGAGGCCCTGCGCCGGGCGCTGCCGGAGCCCCTGGAGCCGCACCCCGAGAACCTCGTCTATTACGAGTGGATGAAGATGCCGGATTCCTCCGGCTTCGGCGATTACGAGGAGAGCGGCTCGGGCGCCATCGCCACCTATAACGGCGAGGCCTGCAACTTCTCGATCCAGATGTATCTCGACGACGAGCCGCCGATCACCGCCGGCCGCGAGATCTGGGGCTTCCCGAAGAAATGGGGCGTGCCCCGCCTCAAGGTCACGAAGGACACCCTCACCGGTACGCTCCATTACGACGAGGAGCGGGTGGCGATGGGCACCATGACCTACAAGCACAAGAGCCTGGAGAAGGAGCTCGACACGGTGAAGGCCGGCCTCGGCCGCCTCAACGTCAACCTCAAGCTCCTCCCCGATGTCACCGGCGCGCCGAAAGTGGCCCAGCTCGTGGGCTATCGCCTGGAGGACATCACCGTCCACGGCGCCTGGGACGGCGAGGCCCGCCTCGACCTGATCCCGCACGTGAACTGCCGGGTCGCCGACCTGCCGGTGAAGCGCATCGTCGGGGGTCGGCACATGATCGTCGACTTCACCTTGCCCTACGGGCAGGTGCTGCACGACTATCTCGCCTGATCGCTCAGTTGACCCGAGAGGCTTCCATGATCCTGACATCCAAGACCGCCGTCGTCACGGGGTCCACCAGCGGCATCGGCCTCGCCTATGCCCGCGCCTTCGCCAAGGAAGGCGCCAATGTCGTCATCAACGGCTTCGGCAAGCCCGAGGACATCGAGAAGGAGCGCGCCGGGATCGAGGCGGATTTCGGCGTGAAGGCGGCCTATTCCCCGGCCGACCTGACCAAGCCCGGCGAGATCGAGGGATTGATCCGCCTTGGCGAAGAGACGTTCGGCTCCGTCGACGTGCTCGTGAACAATGCCGGCGTCCAGTTCGTCTCGCCGATCGAGGATTTCCCGCCGGAGAAGTGGGAGCAGATCATCGCCCTCAACCTGTCCTCGGCCTTCTACACGATGCGCTACGCCATCCCCGGCATGAAGGCGCGCAAATGGGGGCGGATCATCAACACCGCCTCGGCCCATTCGCTGGTCGCCTCGCCGTTCAAGTCGGCCTACGTCTCGGCCAAGCACGGCATCGCGGGCCTCACCAAGACCGCCGCCCTCGAACTCGCCACCCACGGCATCACCGTGAACTGTATCTCGCCGGGCTATGTCTGGACGCCGCTGGTCGAGGCGCAGATCCCCGACACGATGAAGGCGCGGGGCCTGACGAAGGAGCAGGTCATGAACGACGTGCTGCTGGCGGCCCAGCCCACCAAGCAGTTCGTGACGGTGGAGCAGGTGGCGGCCCTCGCCGTCTTCCTGTGCGGCGACGGTGCCAGCCAGATCACCGGCGCCAACATCCCCATGGATGGTGGCTGGACCGCGCAGTAGCCGACACAGAAAGCCCTGCCTCGCCGGAGGGCGAGGCAGGGCGATCGACAGGCGATGGGCCGTGAAGGCTCAGCGGCGGCCGTGCAGCAGCAGGGCGAGGCCGTAGCCGACGGCTCCCGCGATCACCAGGGCGATGATCGGGTTCTCCTCGACGCGGCTCTCCACGGCGCGGGCGCCGTCGCGGACATAGGATCCGCCGCGATCGTAGGCCTCGCCGGCGTAATCCGACACGTTTCCGGCGACATCGCGCAGGGTGTCCTTGGCCTGGCCGTAGACCTCCTGGGCGCGGCCTTCCGCCTCGCGGTAGCGGCCTTCCGCCGAATTGCGCGACGATCCTACGGCATCGCCGATGGCGCTCTGTGCGCGGCCGCCGAAATCCTTGGCCGCTCCGACGACCCGATCCGTATCAACCATTGGTCTGCTCCTTCAGAATCGACAACGCGTGATCGGCGCTTCCAAGGCGGCGCCCGCATCCGATGGTCACAGAACGTGCGAACCGGCCAAGCGCACCATCGCACGACAACTTTCTTGAGCGAGCGGTTTACGGGGCGTGTCGCTCCCGGGCTTCGATGAGCAGCAGACGCCCCACCTCGGCCACCGCCCTGGGGAGGACCGCCAGGGGATCGCGCCGTTTTCGCGCGGGCGACGCGGATCGCCGCCATGCCGCCCGGACGGGTGGGATGTGGAGGAACAGAACCGGGATAGGCTCGGCCAGCGCCTGGAAGTAACTGGCATTGCACAGGTAGCGGCCGGCATTCCGGGACGGGATCGCCGAAATTCCCTGTCGTTTCAGGCAGACCAAGGCGCGGGCCGCGATGGCGGTTTCGCGCTGCGCCGGTCCCTGACGGTCGAGCCGCAGGGTGGTCGGAATCCGCCCCGATGCATCGGGAAACAGCCGGCTCGCCCGGTTGAGCGCGCGAGCCTCGACGCGAACCCGTTTGGCGCGCCCGGCGACGCCGATCATCAGCACGGCGGCCGGGCTCTCGGCGAGGGCCGGCTTCAACGACTCGGAAAGAGCCGCATAGGCGGTGCGCAGGATCAGCGTGCGCACCGGGACCCCCGCGATGCCATGCCGGCCGAGATGTCCGACCTGCCGGGCGAGCGTTTCGCTCGGGTTGCGCGGCATGCCGGGGAAGGGGCCGAAGCCGGTGACGAGGAGATGCCCCCGCGTCACAGCCCGATCAGGGTTGCGATGGCCTCCGCGCCGGCGGCCGGGGAGGATTCGCCCCGTGCCACGCCGGCTTCCGCCTCCGCGGTCTGCTTGCGCACCTCGGGCGAGCCGACGAGGCGCTGGTGCAGGCGCTCGTGGACGAGGGCCCACATCCACTTCACGTCCTGCGCCCGGCGCTTCTTCGCGATCTCGCCGGTGGCGGTGAGCTTGTTGCGGTGGTCGACCACCTTGTCCCATAGCGCGTCGAGGCGCTTGTTGTTGAGCCCGGAGATCGTGACCACGGGGGGCGTCCAGCTCGAACTCGGTGCGCTGAGGATGTGGAGCGCGGCCCGGTATTCGCCGGCCGCCGCATTGGCCCGGCGCTCGCCCTCGCCGTCGTCTGCCTTGTTCACCGCGATCATGTCGGCGAGTTCGAGGATGCCCTTCTTGATGCCCTGCAACTCGTCGCCGGCGCCGGGCAGCATCAGCACGAGGAAGAAGTCGGTGAGGTCGGCCACCGCCGTCTCCGACTGGCCGACGCCCACCGTCTCCACCAGGATGACGTCGAACCCCGCCGCCTCGCAGAGGAGCATGGTCTCACGGGTCTTGGCGGCGACACCCCCCAGCGTTCCCGAGGAGGGGGAGGGGCGGATGAAGGCGTTGGGATCGAGCGCCAGCTGCGCCATCCGGGTCTTGTCGCCGAGGATCGACCCGCCGGTGCGGCTGGAAGAGGGGTCCACCGCCAGCACCGCAACCTTGTGCCCGGCGGCGGTGAGGTTGGCGCCGAGATTGTCGATGGTGGTGGACTTGCCGACCCCCGGCACCCCGGTGATGCCGACGCGGATCGCGGTGCCGGTCTGCGGCAGCACCGCATCGATGAGGTCGCGCGCCGCCGCCCGGTGATCGGCCCGTTTCGATTCGGCCAGGGTGATCGCCCGCGCCAGAGCCGCACGGTCGCCCGCGAGCAGCCGCTCGCGCAGGGAATCGAGGTCGAGGGAAGGAGGAAGAGCCATGAGCCCCTTCATGCCGGGCCGGCCCGGTTTCGTCGAGGGGGCGCGTGTCGTTGCACCGGGGTCCCTGGCGCGGGAGTACCTGTACCCGCCGGGCCACGGACCGGGCTCTGCCCGCAATTCACATCGCCTCCCGCCACGTCCGCGCCCTGCCATGGTCACGATCGTCGCCGACAGGGTAGGACGAGAGAGCCGGGACCGAGCGCCGGGCCATCACGGGGCCGTCGACACGCCATGATCCGAAACCGCATGCCGGGAGCACCATCGCAGACCCGCCGCTCGCTCATCCGCGGCGCCGCCCTTCTGGGCGTCGCGAGCCTCACGCCGGGCCTCGCCGGCTGCGTCACCGAAGGGCTCGTCACCGGGGGCACCGGCCCCGAGCGGCAATCGAACCTCGACGTCAGCCCGATCCTGCTGGTGGCGACCACCCGCAAGCCCGTGGGCAGCCCGCCCAAGAGCCCGTATTTCAGTTCCGAGCGCGGGCGCGGTCTGAGCTTTGCCGAAGTCCGTGTCTCGGCCCCCGATCGCTCGCTCATCGGCAAGGTCTCCTCCGTGGTCAGCGGGGACTGGGCGGTGACGGCGGTGCCGCAGGTCGAGACCGGACCCAGCGCGGCGGCGGCCTTCACCCAGGCCGCCTTCGGGCGAGACGTGCTGATCTACGTCCACGGCTACCGCGAGAGCTTCGCTTCCGCGGCGGTGAGTGCGGCGCGCCTGTCGGACGGCATCCGTTTCCGGGGCGCCTCGGCCCTGTTCACCTGGCCGTCCGCCGCCGCCACCTTCGATTACGGCTACGACCGAGAGAGCGCCCTATGGTCGCGCGATGCGTTCGAGGATCTCCTCAAGGCGCTGGCTGGCTCGCCCTCCGGCGGGCGCATCAACATCGTCGCCCATTCCATGGGGACGTTGCTGACCCTGGAGACCATCCGCATGCTGCGCGCCGAGGCCGGCGAGGCGGCGATGGCACGCATCGGCGCCATCGTGCTCGCCGCCCCCGACATCGACATCGACCTGTTCACCGGGGCGGTGGAGCGGATGGGGCCGGACGTGTCGAAGATCACCGTGATCTCGTCCACCAAGGACCGGGCGCTGGAACTCTCCGGTGCCATCGCGGGCGGCGTCGTGCGTGCGGGCGCAGCCGACCGCGAGCGCCTCGAGGCCCTCGGGGTCCGCGTGGCGGATGCCTCGGATTACGGCGGCGGCCTGATCAACCACGACCTGTTCCTGTCGAATCCTGAGGTCCAGGGCGTGGTCAAGCGCGCCATCGGCCGGGCGGCGGGCGGCGCCTGAACGTTGCACCGCAAGAAGACTCAGCTTGAGGACGTGGCTTGAGGTCTTGGCCTCGGCCCCGTTCGCCCCTACACGGGCGGCTGTCGGGCTGACGATTCCCACGCCGACGCGGCCGCCTCCCGGCGCGCCCAGAATGAGGATTGTGCGATGTTCACACTCGATATCGATGGCGTGGCCATCGCGGTCATCAACGGGACCGAGGAAACCGCTCGCGACCTGTTCACCTGCGACGGCTTCAAGGAAGACATCCAGGCGATGAAGAGCGACGGCAAGGTGCTGTGGAACGGCACCTCCGAGCTCAAGATCCGCCCCGCCACCGAGGACGAGATCGAGATCTTCGAGGATGCCCTGGCAGAGGATGATTCGGAGGAGGACGCCCCGTTCGAGCCCGACATGCGCCACGCCAAGAGCGCCGAAGAGCCCGACGAGGACGAGGATGAAGACGGCGAGGACGACGCCGACATCGTGTTCCTCGTGGATATCGACGAGGATGCCGGCCTCGATTCGTAAGGTCTGATCCCGCAGGATCATCTATCGCCGACCGCCTCGCCCGGACACGGGCGGGGCCTTGTATCGCGATCCCTTCTGCCAGCCGTTGACGGCGGCTCTTGCGGGCTATCCCTGAGCCGTTGGGGTATCCGCCGGGATCGGGCAAGGTCTCGAACACGGCGTGGGCGCGATGCCTGCCACGAGTCTCGGCACAGAGCGAGGACCGCATGACTTTCCGCTTCGAACACCTTCATCTTCGCAGCCGGGACGCCGTGGCGGCCGCCGGTTTCTATGCGGAGACCTTCGGCGCCCGCGAGATCGCCCGCGAAGGTGCGCCGTCCGTGACGCGCGTGGTCCTCGACCTGTCGGGGCTCACCCTCTTCATCGAGCACGCGCCCGAGGCCGGCCCCGCCGCCAAGCCGCCGAACCGGGGCATCGAGCATATCGGCCTGGCCGTCGACGACCTAGCGAGCACGGTCGCCGATCTGAAGCGCCGCGGTGTCGCCTTCGTCATCGACATCACCGACGTCCGCCCCGGGCTTCGCACCGCGTTTCTCGACGGACCGGACGGGGTCCGGATCGAGCTGTTGCAGCGCGGCTGATCCGGTCAGTTCGCCGCCGGTCGCGCCGCCTTCTGCGGGATCAGGCCCGGCGGCACCGGGGCGTTGCCCGGAGCCTTCGCCGGAGCGGCGGGCGCCGCCTTCTTCGGCGTGATGGAGCCCGTCATGACCGCGTCCCGCATCGGCACCGCCGGCGAATCGATGCCGTAGATGTCGTCGCGGAAATGCGCGCGTCCGTCCGGGGTGGCGTAGCCGGTGAGATAGACGAAGGTGACCGGGATCTGGTTCGGCAGCTTGATATCGAGCCGCTCGTTGGTGGCGATGTTGGCCTCGATCTCCATCGGTCCCCAGGTCGAGCCGGGGCCGCTCGGGCCGGGAGTGCCCTCCAGAAGCCAGCCCGCCAGCTCCTTCACCTGGGCCACCCGTACACAGCCATGCGAGTGGAAACGCACCTCGCGGGCGAACAGCGATTTCGACGGCGTGTCGTGCATGTACACGGCCTGCTTGTTCGGCATGTCGATGCGGACCTGCCCCAGCGAGTTGTCGAGGCCGGAATCCTGGCGCAGCGTGTAGTTCGCGGCCTTCTCGCCGGCCCAGTCGATGGTCGTCGGATCGACCTCGACGCCGCCGGGGCCGAGGATGCGGATCCGCTCGCGGGCGAGATAGCCCGGGTCTTTCCGCATCTTGGGGATGATCTCCTTCTTGATGATGGAGACCGGCAGGGTCCAGGTCGGGTTGAGGTTCACGTCGGTGATGCGCGCCTCGATCCGCGGCGTCGCCTTGTCAGGCTTGCCGACCACGGCCACGTAGCGGCGCACCACGACGCCGTTCTCCACCGCCTCCACGGCGGCCGACGGGATGTTCACCACCACGTAACGGTCGCCGTAGGGGAAGTTGGAGCCGATCTGCCGCGCGGCCGAGGCCGAGAGCTGGCGCTGGCGGGTCGCCGCCGGCACGTTGAGGGCGGTCACCGTCTGGCGGCCGACCATGCCGGTCTCGGGCAGTCCGTGGCGCGCCTGAAACGCCTTCACCGCCGAGACGAGGATGGGGTCGAGCACGTCGGAGCTCGGCACGCCGGCCGGCAGATCGCCGGTGAGGACGAGGTGCTGGCGAAGTGCTGGAATGTTCGGGTCGCGGGCACCCGGCTTGATCGTCAGGTCGGCGGGCAGGGTCCCCCAGCCCCCGGCATCGACGATGGCCTGATAGCGCTCGGCCATGCGGAACGTGTCGAGGAAGGTCGAGGGCGCCAGGGTCGGGACGGGGTCGTCCGAGACGCGCGCCACCACGAGGGGAGGCAGTTCGCGGGATTTCTTCGGCGCCGCCGGTGCCGACTCCGCGCCTTGCGCCAGCGGGACCGCATTCGCCGGCGCCACCTGTTCGGGCTTCGGAGCGGCGTCGGGTCTCGGACCGGCCTCGGCCTTGGGCGCAGGCTTGGCGGCAGCCGGCGGCGCCTCTGGGGGAACCGGAGCCGGTTCGGCCCCAGCGCCGGTCAGGCACAGCATCAGCGCCAGCGGCGACAGGCCGGCACTCAGGATCGACGGGAACACGACGCAACGCGACGACACAGGCAGCCCTCATGAGCAGACAGAGCCGGATCATGCGGGCGGGATGGTTACCAAGTTCCTCCGCCTCCCTGCCGGGCGGCCCTGACAAAACGGGACACCCCGCCCTACCTCCCGGCCAACCCGAACCGCCAAGGAGGCCGTGCCATGATTCATCATCCCGCGATCCGCAGAGGCGGCACGGCCGTCGTGACGGGAGCCGCGAGCGGCATCGGGCTCGCCGCCGCCAGGCGGTTCGCCGCTTCCGGCATGAGGGTCGTCCTCGCCGACCTGCCCGGCGAGGCGCTGGAGACGGCGCGCGCGGAGATCGCGGCGACGGGCGCCGATGTGCTGGCCCGTCCCACCGATGTCGGCCGCCGCGAGGACATGGACGCTCTGCGCGAGGCGGCGGGCGACGCGCCCGCGCTCGTCATGCTCAATGCCGGGATCGAGGCCGGAGGTCGCCTGTTCTCGGACGACGCGACCTGGCGGCGCATCCTCGACACCAACCTCTGGGGCGTCGTCAACGGTATCCAGGCCTTCGTTCCGGCGATGATCGAGGCGGGCGAGCCCGGCGCGGTCATCGTCACCGGCTCGAAACAGGGGATCACCACGCCGCCGGGCAACACGCCCTACAACGTCTCGAAAGCCGGGGTGAAGGTGGTCGCGGAGGCCCTCGCGCATGACTTGCGCGGGCGGGAGGGCGCGCCGGTCAGCGCCCACCTGCTGATCCCCGGCTTCGTCTTTACCGGCCTGACGAAGGCGCGCGGCGTGGCCGAGAAGCCCGAGGGCGCCTGGACACCGGAGGAGACGGTGGAACTCATGATCGAGGCGATGGGCCGGGGCGACTTCTACATCCTCTGCCCCGACAACGAGACCACCCGCGAGCAGGACGAGCGCCGCATCGCCTGGGCGGCGGGGGACGTGATCGAGAACCGGCCCGCGCTCTCACGCTGGCATCCGGATTTTGCCGAGGCGTTCAAGGACTTTCTCGCTTCCCGATGAAGGGCGGTCCCCGGAGCCCGCCGTGGCGATGCGGCCGCCCCGTCAAGACAGTTCCTTCAGGGCCAGGATGGAGGGGGCGAAGAAATACTCGCCGCCTTCCATCCGGACGAAGCTCCTGAGGTTGAAATCCGGCCTGTTCGCCTCCACCAGCGAGAACGGAGCCGCGCCCTTGAAGGGACGGTCGACAGAGGCCGATTGGCCGATGATCGGATCGATGCCGCTGGCCGGGTGGGAGAAGTCGTCCGCGTTGCACCAGCTCCGTTGGACGAACTCGAACTGGTCGTCGATCGAGGTGACGTAGCATTTGAACAGTAACCCGCGGGACAGCCGGACCTTGCTGTCTTCGTCGGGGGTGCCGGCGTTGTCGATCGCGCCCGAGACGCCGGACAATGCCTCGGCCTCGGTGACTTCCGGCCCGAAAGAGATGCCCCGGCGCATCATGCGGTGGCTCTGCGTGAACGCTTCGGCTCTGCCGATGGCCTTCTCGTCGGGTTCGAGTTCGTGCCGGACATCGTCGCGCGGATAGGCCTTGCGGATATGAGCGGCCCACGGGCAGACGACGCCCTCTCGATCCTCGCCGAATTCGAAATCATTGGCGCGCGGCGTGTTGTCCCCGACGCTGCGGTCGTCACCTCTCGGCGCGTTGATCATGGCCGCACCGCTCTTCCAGCGCCCCACCATCTGGGCGCCGAGGAGGTCGGGATCGGCCAAGTCCGCTCCGGCGGGGATCGCCGCGGAAGCCGTCTTCACCGATGCGTTGAATTCCGGAACAAACTGGGCGAGGCGCCGAATGACAAGATAGGCCCCGTGGTTCATGAAAGGGATCGGCGGTTCGGCGACCGGGCCCTTCACCTCGAACCGCGGGGCGTTCGGATTTTGTCCGGGGAAGCCGAACACGAACTCGCCCGGCCACAGGAGATCTTGGCCCAGGGCGGCCTGATTGTCCTTGCCGCCCTCGGCCGTCGGATGGAACGGGGTGTCGTGGCCGATCCGGCCCCGGAGGCCCGGTTGAGAGACGCCGTCCGCGTATCCGAAATGTTCGTGACCCACCACCGGCTCCGGTCGCACCTGACCGACCTCCTCATGGAGCAGGCTCCATCCGTTCTCGGCTGGCGGGACCAGCCTCAGGGACATGACGTCGACGACTTCGGCGTGCGAAGCGCCGGTGACGATGAAGACACCGTGGAGATCGGGGTCTGGATTCAGTGCCGTCCACTCGGACGACGGCGGGTCTTGCAGGATCGCCTGGCGACTCGCCATCCCCTCCCTGAAGGCATCCGCTCCGGTCATCGTTGCGGCATCCTCCACATCGAGCCTGTCCAGACCCGCGAAGGTGAAGGCGAGGTTCAGTCCGGGCGTCGGGACGAGCTGTGCGTTGATGAGCTTCTGGGCCGCGATTTTGGCCCGATCGTCTATGCAATCCTGCATGCTCGTGATGTGGAGGGACTTGAGGAATGCCTTGAACGCTGCCGGATCGGTGATCGTGAAGAACATCAGGTGCTCGTGGCGCTTGGGCAAACCGGCGAGGATGTCGCCCTGGATGGCGTCGAGCGGGAACAACGGCTCGTCTGCGATATCGCGGGCCATGTGGTCGTCCCTCCGGAATGGTCACACGGACCCGTTCACGCGGGTGCCGTTGCGTGTTTGCAGGATCAAAAAGTGATTATCTACAGTTGCCGGGGCATAATATTTGAGCCGTATCCGGCATTTAATGCAAGTTAATGGACTTTTGGAAATGAATTGATCTCTCGGCATCTGCGAGTCGCCGGGGATAGATCACGCTTCGGGATTCGTCCCGATCGGAAGTCATGGCAGGATTTTGCCGCTGAAATGCTGTGTCTTCCGCTAACACGTCTATACTTCGCTCTGGTCGAAATCGAAAGGACGAATTGGTATGATGATAGATCGTGGGGTGACCCAAAGGTGTTACACTTGGGACCGGACCGTCACCGCTTGAGCACGACGGGGGGCGGTCTGGCGATACGCTGGAGTGAAAGCTGCCGGCGGAAGGAGCGCGGTTTTCGACTGAAAATGTCGTCGCAGGACTGGTTCGTTCCCGTCCATGATTCCCGTGTGCGTAGACTCACTGGGCATCTCGCGCCGTCCCGGGTAATGCTCGGTTCCCGGCTTCGGCCGACCCGGCGGAGGGCGCTTCCGAGCAGGAGGCGGGCGCCAGGCGAGTGATGCAATTACCCGGCAGCCCTGCTGGCGGCGCTCTTGCTTGCAGGGTATGGCATCGCCACGATCGCGGGGCCGGATTGCCGGGGCCGCTGGGCCCAAGATCGGCCCGTTTCAACCGGCGCTGACAAACCCGGGAGTAGCCCTTTGGCCACCATCATCCCCGTCGCCTCCTTCGATTGCGTCGTGTTCGGCGCCACCGGCGATCTGACCACCCGCAAGCTGCTGCCGGCCCTGTATTACCGTTACAAGGACGGGCAGATTCCCGGCACCAGCCGCATCATCGGCGCGTCCCGCTCGGAGATGAGCGTCGAGGCGTTCCGCGAGCGGGCGCGTGACGCGCTCAAGCGCTTCGTCCCGGCCCGCGACCTCGACGAGGACAAGCTTGCCGCCTTCCTAGACCATCTCGACTACGTGGCGGTGGACGGGGCCGGCGACGACGGCTGGGAGGATCTCGCCGCCAAGCTCGCCGAACGGCCGGACCAGGTGCGGCCCTATTATCTCGCCACCTCGCCGGATCTCTACGGCTCGATCTGCCGCAACCTTTCGGCCCATGGGCTCATCGGTGACAAGTCGCGGGTGGTGCTGGAAAAGCCCATCGGCAAAGATCTGAAATCGGCCCGCGCCATCAACGACGCGGTCGGCGAGGTCTTCCCCGAGGAGCAGATCTTCCGCATCGACCATTACCTCGGCAAGGAGACGGTGCAGAACCTGCTCGCCCTGCGCTTTGCCAACACCATTTTCGAGCGCCTGTGGACGGCGGACGTGATCGACCACGTCCAGATCACGGTGGGCGAGACGGTGGGGGTCGAGGGCCGTGCCGGTTACTACGACACGTCGGGGGCGCTCCGCGACATGGTGCAGAATCACCTGCTCCAGCTTCTCTGCCTGATGGCGATGGAGAGCCCGCTCACCCTCGACGCCAATTCGGTGCGGGACGAGAAGCTGAAGGTGCTGCGTGCGCTGAAGCCGATCACGCCCCACGACGTCCAGGCCGTCACCGTGCGCGGCCAGTACGCGGCCGGCGCAGTGGACGGCAAACCGGTTCAGGGCTACCGCGCCGATCTCGGCGGCGAGACGGAGAGCCGCACGGAGACCTTCGTCGCCCTCAAGCTCGAAGTTCAGTCCTGGCGCTGGGCCGGGGTGCCCTTCTACATCCGCACCGGCAAGCGCCTGCCCCAGAAGCTCTCCGAGATCGTGGTGCAGTTCCGCGCCTCTCCCTTCTCGATCTTCCCGGCCGAGTCCTTCGGGCGCGAGCCCAATCGCCTCGTCATCCGGCTTCAGCCGGAGGAGGGGATCAAGCTCGAAGTGATGACCAAGGACCCGGGACCGGGCGGCATGCGCCTGCGGCCGACCAACCTCGACATCTCCTTCGAGGAGACGTTCAAGCAGCGCTATCCCGATGCCTACGAGCGCTTGCTGATGGATGTGGTGCGCGGCAACGCCACCCTGTTCATGCGCCGCGACGAGGTGGAGGTGGCCTGGGCCTGGGCCGATTCGCTGCTGAAGGCCTGGGCGGACCGGCCCGAGCCGCCCCGCGCCTATCCGGCCGGAAGCTGGGGCCCAACCGCCGCCATCGCCCTGATCGAGCGGGACGGACGGACCTGGCACGAGGAAATGCACTGATCGGCGGGGGGGCGTCGTCTCAGGTGCTAAGTTATTTGTAAGACCGGAATAAAAACAACTAATCGGGCTCTCCCTCGACAGGCCGATGCCCGGCGCCTAAACCTCGGGAGAGTATCCACCCTCCAACGACAAGACCTACGCCCCCATGGAAAAGCTGGACTCGGCGGTCGGGATCAATCGCCGCTACCTCCACGACGAAGTCGTGGACCGGATGCGGGATCTCATCCAGTCGGGGGAACTCGAGCCACGGGCGCGGGTGAACGAGAGCGAGCTCACCGAGCGGTTCGGCATCTCGCGCACGCCCCTGCGCGAGGCGATCAAGATCCTCGCCACGGAAGGGCTGCTCGAACTGCTGCCCAACCGCGGGGCGCGGGTGGCCAGCCTGTCCCAGGTCGAGATCGAGGAAATGATCGAGGTCATCGCCGGCCTCGAGGCGACCGCGGCCGATCTCGCCTGCCGCACCATCGGCGACGAGGAGGTCGCCGAGATCGAGCGGGATCACCACGCCATGGTGAAGGCCTGGAAGGACGGCGAGGAGGCCACGTATTTCCGGCTCAATCGCACGATCCACGAAGCGATCATGGCCGCGAGCCGCAATTCTGTGCTGGGCAGCATCTACGCCAGCCTGTCGGGCCGCATCCAGCGCTCGCGCTATGCCGTTCACCAGACCGCCGAGCAATGGAGCCGTGCCGTCTCCGAGCACGAACGGATGATCGAACTCCTCCACGCCCGGAACGGTCCTGCGCTGGCGACGCTCATGCGCGACCATATCCGCTCCAAGACCCCGGTCATCGCCGAGAATTTCGGCGCGGGGACCTGAAGGGCCGACCCGACGACGGGACCCGGCCTCAGGACGCCGATCGGGTGCGGGACGTCGACGGGCAGGGCCGTCTCAGGCCGCGCGGATCGTGGCCAGGAAGCGCCCCACTTCCGCGTTGAGATGCTCCGATTCCCGGGAGAGTTCGGAGGCGGAGGCCAGCACCTGAGAGGCTGCGGCGCCCGTCTCCTCGGCGGCGCCCGCCACGCCCGCGATGTTGGTCGTCACCTCCCCAGTGCCCTCGGCGGCCTGGTTGATGTTGCGCACGATCTCCTGGGTCGCCGCCCCCTGCTCCTCCACTGCCGCCGCGATCGACGTGGCGACGGAACTGATCTCGCGGATGCGGGCGGTGATCGTTTCGATCGCCGTGACGGCTTGGCCGGTGGAGCCCTGGATCCGGCCGATCTGGCTGCCGATCTCGTCGGTGGCCCGCGCGGTCTGGTTGGCGAGTTCCTTCACCTCGGCCGCCACGACGGCAAAGCCCCGGCCCGCCTCGCCGGCACGGGCCGCCTCGATGGTGGCGTTGAGGGCGAGGAGGTTGGTCTGGCCAGCGATGGTGGCGATCATCGCGACGACGTCGCCGATCTTCGCCGCGGCGTCGCTCAGATCCCTCATCTGCGCGCCCGTCCGCGTCGCGTCCTCCACCGCCTGGTGCGCCAGGCTGGTGGAGCCATCCACCTGACGGCCGATCTCCATGACGGACGAACCGAGTTCCTCCGCCGCTGCCGCCACCATGGTGACGTTGGTGCCCGCCTGTTCGGCCGCCGCCGCTACGGCGACGGATTGGTGCGCCGTCTCCGTGGCGGTGCCGGACATGCCTTGGGAGGTCGAACGCAACTGCGTCGCCGCCGCCGAGACCCGGGTCAGGATATCGCCGACCGCATTCTCGAAACCGTCGGCCAAGGCCAGGGCGGCGGACCTGCGCTGGGCTTCCGCCCCGGCACGGGCCAGGGCGGCCTCACTCTCCAGGGCACGGGTACGGACCAGGTTGTCCCGGAAGGTGTCGAGGGTCGCGGCCATGGCGCCGATCTCGTCCCGCCGTCCGGTGCCGGGGATGGTGACCTCGGTATCGCCGGAGGCCAGACGGCGCATGGCGGCCGTCACCCGCTCGATGGGACGCGACACCCCGAAGAACGCGAAGGCCATGGCGGCCAGCGCCATGACGACGGCCGCGACCAGCATGATCTGCGTGGTGAAGACCGCCTGCGCCTGTTCCTCGCGCGCGGCCGCGCTGGCTGCCGCTCCGGCCCGGCCGTTGAATTCGACGAGCCTGCGTCCGGCCGCAGTCGCGGCGAGGTACTCGGCGTTCATCGGACCACGAAAACGCTCGGTGATCACCGCGCGCTGGGAGGGATCGATCTTGCTCAGGCCATTCCAGCCGTCGAGCATGATCTGCCACTTCGCACCGAACTCATCGAACAGCGCCTGCTCCTCGGGCGAACCGATGAGGAGACGATAGGCGTTCCTGTTCTTCTCGACGCTCTGGATCATCTCGCCGGCATTCTTGACGCTCAGGGCACGCTCGGCCTCGTCCTCCGCCATCAGGTAGCGGAACTGCCAGAGGCGGGTGCGCATCACCAGCGCATTCAGGGCATGGGCCGCATCGACCGAAGGTAGCGCATTCGAGGCCAGCAACTCGATCCGGCCACCGATGGCGTCGAGCTTCCGCAGAGCAACCACGCCCTGCACCGTGGTAATGATGGCGAGCGCGGTGAACAGGCCGATGAGCGTCGTCTTGATGGAGAGGCGCATGAAACGATCCGGGGAACGAGCGAATTTATGCAAAATCGCCGTGACCATGATGGCTAATTCCTAACGAAAGTTTGGTCTCCGCCCGAAAGCTTGCCGGCGATAGTCCACTCTTGTCGGCCGGCCGGTTTCACGCCGCGTCGCTGATCGAGCGCAGGTTGGCGACGAGATCGGAGAACCTGTCCCCTTGGACGATGACATGGGCGCGCAGCCGGTCCGACGCCGCGATCTCGTCGCCGGCGACGATGGCGGCGACGATGGCCTCGTGTTCGGCGAGGGATTGCCCCAGCCGGTGACGCGCTCTCAGCTGCATCCGCCGGAACGGGGTCAGGCGCCGGTGGAGAAGCCGCGCCTGCTCGCACAGGAAGTCGTTGCGGCAGGCGCGGTAGATCACCGTGTGGAAGACGTAATTCTCCTGGTAGTAGGTCTCGGGGTCCTCGTCGGCCGCCGCCGCCGCGCAGGCGGCGAGCGCCTGTTTCAAGGCGGTCTCGTCGGCCGCGATCAGCCGGCGGGCGGCGAGCCGGCCGCACGAGGCCTCGATCTCGGCCATCGTCTCGAACATCGCGACGAGCAGTTCTGGATCGGGCGCGCTGACGATGGCGCCCCGGCGCGGCTTGATCTCCACGAGGCCGGTCATCGCCAGCTGCAGCAACGCCTCGCGGATCGGCGTGCGCGAGACGCCGAAGCGCTCGGCCAGCTCGGTCTCGTCGAGGCGGGAGCCGATGGCCAGCCGACCATCCACGATCTCCGTCTCGATCGTCTGCCTGAGGCTGAGCGATCGGGTCATGGCGTTCCCGTCCTATAGGTCATGAAATTCGTTGCGATCCATTATTCAATGTCGTTGACAAAATATACAAGACATAGTTCGTTGGTATATCGAATGCGCATTGCAGTATAAATGTTGCGCCGCAAAACAGCGAGACCACAAAGGTCCGCCCGGGAGAGACGCCATGACGTTGACACGCCGCGCCCTCGTCGCATCCGGCCTCGCCGCCCCCGCTATCCTGTCGATGGGGCTGAAGGCCAAGGCGGCGACGACCCTGAAAATCTCGCACCAGTTCCCCGGCGGCACCATCGACGAGGGCGACTTCCGCGACCGCATGTGCCGCAAGTTCGCCGCTCTCCTGGCCGAGCGCTCGAAAGGCGCGCTGGAGGTGCAGGTCTATCCCGGCTCGTCGCTGATGAAGACGAACGCCCAGTTCGGCGCCATGCGCAAGGGCGCCCTCGATATGAGCCTCTACCCCTCGCCCTATGCGGGCGGCGAGGTGGCGGAGATGAATATCGGCCTGATGCCGGCGCTCGTGAGTTCCTACGAGCAGGCCGTCGCCTGGAAGGCGGCGCCGGTCGGCCGGAAGATCACCGAGATCCTCGATTCGAAGGGCATCCTCCTCGTCTCCTGGGTCTGGCAATCGGGCGGCGTCGCCAGCCGCGAGCGTCCCCTCTATGCGCCGGCGGACGCCAAGGGCCTCAAGGTCCGTGGCGGCTCGCGCGAGATGGACCTGATGATGAAGCAGGCGGGTGCTGCCACCCTGTCGATCCCGTCGAGCGAATCCTACGCCGCCATGCAGACCGGCGCCTGCGATGCGGTGATCACCTCGTCCACCAGCCTGATCTCGTTCCGCCTGGAGGAATTGTCGAAGTCCCTGACGTCCGGCCGCGAGCGCTCCTACTGGTTCATGCTCGAGCCGATCATGATGTCGAAGATCGCCTTCGAGCGCCTGCCCAAGGACCAGCAGGATCTCATCATGGCGATCGGCGCCGAACTCGAACCCTTCGGCCAGGCCGGCGCCAAGGCGGACGACACAAAGGTCGAGGAGATCTTCACCAAGGCCGGAGCCAAGGTCCAGAACCTCGACGAGAAGACGCTGGGCCAGTGGCGCGACATCGCCCGTGAGACTGCCTGGAAGGACTTCGCGGGCAAGTCGGCCAGCTGCGCCGAGCTCCTCAAGCTGGCGGAGCAGGTGTCGTGAGCCACGCCTTCGACGCGGCCTCGGCCGCTTCAGAGACCGCCGCGGCCGCGCCCGAGCCCCGGATCCCCGGGATTCTCGGGCATCTCGACAGGGGGATGAAGGCCATTAACCGGGTGATCATGCTGCTCGGCGGCATCGCCCTGGTCTGCGCCTGCCTCGTGCTCAGCTACAGCGTGGTCGTGCGCTATGCTTTGCACGAGCCCACCGATTGGCAGGACGAGATGGCGGTGTTCCTCATCGTGGGGGCCACCTTCTTCTCCGCCGCCGCCGTGCAGGCCAAGCGCGGCCATGTGGCGATCGAGGCCCTGAGCGGCCTGCTCTCGCCCCGCGTGAACCGGGCCCGCCTGCTGATGGCCGACATCATCAGCATCGTGTTCGTCACCTTCTTCGCCTGGAAGAGCTGGACGCTGCTGCACGAGGCCTGGGTCGACGGGCAGGTCTCGCAATCCTCCTGGGGGCCACCCCTGTGGATTCCCTACGCGCTCATGGCGATCGGCATGAGCTTCCTCGGCCTGCAATTCCTGCTGCAGATCGTCGAGGCGCTCACCTACGGCCCGCGCGCGGCGGGCTGGGCCAACCCGAAGGTCGGCCTCGGTGCCGATCTCAACAAGACTCCTCTGAAGACGGGCAACCACCCATGAGCGTCGCGGCCATCGGCTTCCTCTATGCGGGCGCGACGCTCAGCGCGATGCTCGCCGGTATCCCCATCGCCTTCGCCCTGGGCTTCGTCGCCCTGGCCTTCATGTTCTTCTTCATGCCCGGCGCCTCCCTCGATACGGTGGCGCAGAACGTCTACGAGGAAATGGCCTCCATCACCCTGCTATCGATCCCGCTCTTCATCCTGAAGGGCGCGGCCATCGGCCGGTCCAAGGCGGGGCAGGATCTCTACTCGGCCATGCATGCCTGGATGCACAAGATCCCGGGCGGCCTCGGCATCGCCAACGTCTTCGCCTGCGCGCTGTTCGCCGCCATGGCGGGGTCTTCGCCCGCCACCTGCTCGGCCATCGGCTCGGCGGGCATTCCGGAGATGAGGAAGCGCGGCTACTCGCCGGGCTTTGCCGCAGGCATCATCGCGGCGGGCGGAACCCTCGGCATCCTGCTGCCCCCCTCCATCACCATGATCCTTTACGCGGTCGCCGCCGAGCAGTCGCTGGGCCGCCTGTTCCTCGCCGGCATCGGGCCGGGCCTGCTGCTGGTCGGTCTGTTCGCCGCTTGGTCGGTCTACCGCTTCCGCTCGGAATACGCCGCCGCGAAGGACGCCTACGAGCGCCACGGCACCGCCTCGGCGATCCTGGCCGAGGACACCTACAGCATGCGCCAGCGCTTCTCGACGCTGCCGCGCGTGCTGCCCTTCGTGATCCTGCTCACCGGCGTGATGGTGGCACTCTATGGCGGCTACGCCACGCCCTCGGAGACGGCCGGCCTCGGCGGCCTCCTGGCCCTCGGCCTCATCGCGGTCATCTACGGCGTCTGGCGCCCGAAAGACGTGACCCCGATCCTCGCGGCGACCCTGCGGGAATCCACCATGCTGATGCTCATCATCGGCATGTCGCTGCTCTACGCCTACGTGATGAGCTACCTGCACATCTCCCAATCGGCGGCGGCCGCCATCGTGGCGATGCAGCTGTCCAAGTGGGTGCTGCTGGTGACGATCCTCGGCCTCGTGATCCTGCTCGGCTTCTTCCTGCCGCCGGTCTCGATCATCCTGATGACCGCGCCGATCATTCTGCCGCCGTTGAAGGCCGCCGGGTTCGACCTCGTCTGGTTCGGCGTGGTGATGACCATCACGATGGAGATGGGGCTGATCCACCCGCCGGTGGGCCTCAACATCTTCGTCATCAAGAACATCGCCCCCGACATCCCGCTGAAGGACATCATCTGGGGCACGCTGCCCTTCGTGATCCTGATGGCCGTGGCGATCCTGATCCTCTGCCTCGTCCCCGGCATCGCCATGTGGCTGCCGAACTGGCTCCTGCCCTCGACGCGGTGACGGAGACAACCACACGGCCCCCTTCTCCTGCCCATCCCAGGGGAAGGAGGCCGTGCCGTACGCCAAGAGGTGAGGCGGCGAAACCGGCGTGCGGTCAGAACCGCTCGGCCACGAAAGCCTCTGCCTCCGGCGACGTCTCCGCTGATTGGCTCTGCAGCAGGCCGATGACCTCGGCGGCGTCCTTGGCCACGAGGTAGTTCAGCTCCAGCCCCTCGCGGATGAAGCCCTGGTCGCGCATGTGGTCGAGGAGGGTCAGCAGCGGCGTCCAGAAATCGGCGATCGAGAGAAGCAGGATCGGCTTCTTGTGCTGGCCGAGCTGCGCCCAGGTGAGCTGCTCCACGAGTTCTTCCAGGGTCCCGATGCCACCGGGCAAGGCCACGAAGGCGTCGGACCGCTCGAACATCAGCCGCTTGCGGGTATGCATGTCGCCGACGACGATGGTCTCCTGGATGGCGTCCAGCATCCGCTCGCGCGATTTCAGGAAGTCGGGGATGATGCCGGTGACATGGCCGCCGGCATCGAGCACCGCCTGAGCCACCGTGCCCATCAGCCCCACATTGCCGCCGCCATAGACGAGGCCGAGCCCGGCTTCCGCCAGGGAGCGGCCAAGCGCCGCCGCGGCCTCGGCGAAGGCCGGGTCGCCCCCGAAGCCCGAGCCGCAATAGACGCAGACGTTTTTCACCGGGGCCATGCCGAGCCTCCCCCGATGAGGGGCAGGGAGGCGCCATCCAGGGGCCAAACTGCTGATTTCGTGAATGATCCCGCCTTTCGGGGGGAAGCGCGATTTGGTGTTGAGATCATGTCGGCTAGTATGTCGCCATCAATCGACGTTTTGTCGACAGCCAGAGTCGAAACCCGACGATGTTATCTGCCGCAAAGTCGAGGGATTTGAAGAGCGGGGGTGCCATGACGGCGCAGTGGCGGCGAGGCCTGATTCTCGCGGGCGGTGGCCTGCTGGCCGGATTCGCCCTGGTCGTCGTGCTGTTCGGCACCGGCGAGATGTTCAAGCTCGCGCAGGGCGACAAGCAGCCCGTCGCCGCGGCGACGTCGCCTCGGACGAAGGAGACCAGCACGCCCGAATCGCGGGCGGCGGAATCGCCCGCCGCTCCCGGCTCGCCGGTGACGCCTCCGGCGCGCCGCGATGAGGGGGCTTCGACGACGCCGGGAAAGTCGTCGGCGGGGGGCAGGGGCGCCACCGGGCAGACGGGCACCCCGCCGGCCGCGCAGGATCAGGCGCAGGCTCCGACCTTCGACATCATCCGCGTCGAGCCGACGGGCGAGACCGTGATCGCCGGTCGCGGAACCCCCAACACCACCGTCGAGATGCTGCGCGACAACCACCCGATTGCCCGTGCGCTCATCGACCCGTCCGGCCAGTTTGCCATCGTCCCGCCTGCGCTCCCCGCCGGTAGCAGCGAGATCACCCTGAGTTCGATCGGGGCCGACGGCCAGGGTCGGCAGGCGCGGGAGACCGTCATGGTGGTGGTCTCCGCCGACCGTACCACCAAGCCCCTCATCGCCCTGACGTCCCCCGACAAACCCACCGTCGTCCTGTCGCAGCCGGATCGTCCGGTGGATGCGGCCTCGGCCAAGGTGGCCGGCGGCGGTCCGAAGGGCGCCGGTGCGGACAAGTCCGGCAGCACGGCCAGGGCCCCGGGCGATCCAGCTCAAGCGAATGGCGCGGTTGCCGCCAAGCCTGAAGCGGCCGGTCCCGACTCGTCCGGCGCGCCGAAGCCGGATGCCGTGCCGGTGAAGGTCGTCAGTGTCGATGCGGAGGAGGGCGGACGCCTCTTCGTCACCGGGCAGGCGCCGGCCGGTGCCACCGTCCGCCTCTACATCAACGACGCCCAGATCGCGCCCGGCAGCGTCGGCGCCGACGGGCGGGTCTCGTTCACGATCGGGCGCGGGGTCGCCCCCGGCGATTACCGGATCCGTATCGATCAGGTGGATCCCGTCTCGGGCAAGGTGAAGAACCGGTCCGAAGTCGCCTTCTCCATGCCGCATGCGGCAAAGCCCGTGGTCGGTCCGCTACAGGACGCGCCGCCGAACGCGGCGCCGCCGACTCTCGCGGCCAAGCCTTCGCCGAGCGCCGCGCCGGCGGCGAGGCCGCATGCCAAATCCTCGCCGGTTCTTGCCTCGTCCCTCGGTCGCCCGATCCAGGGGGCACCCCAGGACGCCTCGCCGAGCGCGCCGGCCTCTGCCATGACGATGGGCCGGTCGCAGCCGAGCCCGACGACGGACGAAGCCGGCGCGAGAGCGGTGTCGGCCCTGGCGATCCAGCCCTCGTCCGCGCCTCAAAGCGTGTTCGTACCGGAGATCAACACCGCCCGGATCACCCGCGGCGACAGCCTCTGGGAGATCAGCCGGCGGGTCTACGGCAAGGGGACCCGATACACGGTGATCTTCGATGCCAACCAGCCGCAGATCCGCAACCCCGACCTGATCTATCCCGGCCAGATCTTCGTCGTCCCGTCCGAGAGTGCCTCCACGCTGCCGCAGGACAAGCGACGCAGCTGAGCCGCGACCGCGCATCCTGCATCCCGGCCCTGCGCCGCCGGGCGACTGTCTGGAACGGTTCGAGGGACTATATCGGGAGCTGAATTCGACCGCTCCCGGTCCCGCTGCCCGAGTTTGCCTGAATGAGCACCGATCCCACCTCCGCGGCGGGCGGCGGCACGACGCCGCCCGAGCGCCCCGGCCTGTTCGCCACCTATCGGCGCCTGTGGCCCTATCTCTGGCCCCATACCCGGCCGGACCTGCAGCGGCGCGTCTTCCTCGCCTTCGGCCTCCTCCTCGTCGCCAAGTTCGTGACGATGCTGACGCCCTTCACCTTCAAATGGGCGACCGACGCCCTCGTGGCGGCGGTGGGGGACAAGGACGGTCTCGGCGCGACGCTCCCCACGGGCCTGTTCGCGGCACCGATGCTGATGATCGGGCTCTACGGCCTGTCGCGGGTGATCATGGCCGTGCTCACCCAGGTGCGCGACGGGCTCTTCGCCAAGGTGGCGATGCATGCGGTGCGCCGCCTCGCGCTCCAGACCTTCGAGCACATGCACCGGCTCTCCCTGCGCTTCCACCTGGAGCGCAAGACCGGCGGCCTCACCCGCGTGCTGGAGCGCGGGCGCGGCGGCATCGAGGAACTCTCTCGCCTGATGGTGCTGACGCTGGTCCCCACCATCGTCGAGTTCCTCCTCGTCATCGGCGTCCTCGCCTACGAATTCGACTGGCTCTATTCGTTCGTCGTCTTCGTCATGGTGTCGGCCTACCTCGCCTTCACCTGGAAGGCGACGCAATGGCGGATCGAGATCCGCCGGCGGATGAACAACTCGGATACCGATGCCAACACCAAGGCCGTCGATTCACTGCTGAATTTCGAGACGGTGAAGTATTTCGGCGCCGAACTGCGCGAGGCCGAGCGCTACGACGGCTCCATGGCCAAATACGAGAAGGCCTCGACCCAGACCTACGTCTCGCTCGCCGTGCTCAATGCCGGCCAGGCCCTGATCTTCACCATCGGCATGACGGTGGTGATGTGGCTCGCCGCGCGGGACATCATGGTCGGCCGCACGACGCTCGGCGGGTTCGTCCTCGTCAACACGATGCTGGTGCAGCTCTCCATGCCGCTCAACTTCATGGGCATGATCTACCGGGAGATCAAACAGGCGCTCATCGACATCGACGACATGTTCCAGATCCTGCATCGCAACCCCGAGATCGCCGACAGGCCGGGCGCGAAACCCCTCGCCGTGTCGGACGGCGTGGTCCGGTTCGAAGATGTCCGCTTCGCCTACGACCCGGCACGGCCGATCCTGCGCGGCGTCAGCTTCGAAGTGCCGGCCGGGCGGACCATCGCCATCGTTGGCCCGTCGGGGGCCGGCAAATCGACCCTGTCGCGGCTTCTGTTCCGGTTCTACGAGCCGCAATCCGGCCGCATCCTCATCGACGGGCAGGACATCGCCGGGGTCGAACAGGGCAGCCTTCGGGCCGCCATCGGCATGGTCCCGCAGGACACCGTCCTGTTCAACGACACGATCGGTTACAACATCCGCTACGGCCAATGGGACGCGAGCGACGAGGCGGTCCGCGAGGCCGCTCGTCTCGCCCAGATCGACCGCTTCGTCTCTTCCCTGCCGGAGGGCTACGACACGCCGGTGGGCGAGCGCGGGCTGAAGCTGTCGGGCGGCGAGAAACAGCGCGTCGCCATCGCCCGCACTATTCTTAAGGGGCCGCCGATCTTGGTCCTCGACGAGGCGACCTCGGCCCTCGATTCCTTTACCGAGCGCGAGATCCAGGACGCGCTCGACAAGGTGAGCCGTGGCCGCACCACCCTCGTCATCGCCCACCGCCTGTCGACGGTGGTCAATGCGGACGAGATCATCGTCCTCGACCGGGGCGTGATCGTCGAGCGCGGCGACCATCAGAGCCTGCTCGATCTCGGCGGTGTCTATGCCTCCCTGTGGAGCCGTCAGCGCGAGGCCGACGAGGCCCGCGAGATTCTCAAGAGGGCGGAGGAGCGGCGGGCCGACGAGGAAGTGTCACTCTCCGATGTGCAGGCCAATCCTCAACCGATGAGGCCTGTCGTTCCGGAGCCGATGCCCGCCGAATAGGGCATCGGCAAGAGGGCATCGGCAAGGGGACATGGCCATGCGCGATCATGGATGGTCGTATCCACGATGCGATGACTGTTCAGGAGGGGGCGCGGTAAGAAACTCTATTGACCAGTATTTCATGCCGGCTTGTGCCGCTCATTAACTACCTGAGCCGAATGGTCTTGACCGGCATGGGCACCGCGATATTTTACGAGAAATATTACGTAAAAGGCGCGGCAACATGGTGCTTCCCGAAGATATCCGCGACACGCTCAAGAGCGTCGCGGCCCTGACCGAGGTGGTCGACAGTCTCGGAGAAGACGACAACCTGTTCGACAGAGGCCTGGACTCGTTCGGTTCGGTCCAGCTGATGCTCGCGCTCGAAGAACGCTACAACATCGAGTTCCCCGATAACCTCCTCAACCGGCGCTCCTTCTCCACCATCCGCATCATCGTCGAGACGGTGAGCAAGCTGACCGTTTCGGCAGCCGCATGACCGACATCGCCATCCGCGCCAAGCGGGTCGCTTCTGTCGCTGCCCTCCATGCCGACGACGTCGACCGTCAGGCCCGCTTTCCCGCCGAGGCGGTGACGGCTCTCAAGGCGGAGCGCCTGATCGGGATGCAGATCCCCATGCAGTTCGGCGGCGAGAGCGCGAGCCTGTCGCAGATCGCCGAGGTCTGCTTCACCCTGTCCCAGGCCTGTTCCGCTGCGGCGATGGTCTTCGCCATGCACCAGATCAAGGTCGCGAGCCTCGTCTCGCACGGCCTCGACAGCGAGTGGCATTGCACCCTGATGGAAAGGGTGGCGCGCGATCAGCTCCTCTTCGCCTCGGCCACCACCGAGGGGGGCATCGGCGGCGACCTGCGCAACAGCCTCTGCGCGGTCGAGACGGCGGGCGACGTGTTCCATTTCGCTAAGGACGCCACCGTCATCTCCTACGGTGCCCATGCCGACGTGATCCTCGCCACCGGTCGCCGTCATCCGGAGGCGTCCTCGTCGGATCAGGTCCTCGTGGCCTTGATGAAGGGACAGATGTCCCTGGAGCGCACGAGCACCTGGGATACGCTGGGCATGCGCGGCACCTGCAGCGACGGGTTCAAGCTGGAAGCCCGCGACGTGCCGGTGGCGCAGATCCTGCCCAAGCCCTTCGCCGAGATCGCGGCGCAGTCCATGCTCGCCTGGTCGCACCTGCTCTGGAGCAGCGTCTGGTTCGGCATCGCCAGCCATGCCCTCGACAGGGCCAGGGCCTATGTCCAGGGCGAAGCCCGGCGTCGGCCGGGCCAGGTTCCGCCCGGCGCCCTGCGTCTGGCAGAAGCCGCCAACGAACTCCAGGCCATGAAGGCGACGGTGATCGCCGCCCTCAAGCGCTACGAGGCGGCGCAGGGCGACGCCGACGAACTCGGCTCCATCGGGTTCGCCGTCATGCTCAACAACGTCAAGACGACGATCTCCGACAAGGCGGTCGACATCGTCCAGCGCGCGCTGGGGATCGTCGGGCTCTCCGGCTACAAGAACGGCACTCCGTTCAGCCTCGGCCGGCAACTCCGCGACGTGCTGTCGGCGCCGCTGATGATCAACAACGACCGCATCCTCGCCAACACCGCAAACCTCCTGCTCGTGCAGAAGGGCGGGGGCCAGCTCCTGAGCGCATGATGGACCAGCTTCCCGCCCGCGATCCCGTGTCCGGGCCGCGCTCCCTGCTGGACCGGCTCTTCGACCAGGGCCTCCTCGTTCGCACCGGCGTCGACGGGCTCTATGGGCGCAGCGGCGAGTTCGAGAGCGTGGTCGAGGCCGTGGACCGGATCGCCACCCGGCTCGGCGCCGGCGACGGGGCCGAATCCCTCCGCTTCCCCCCCGGCATGAGCCGGCCGGCCTTCGAGCGCAGCGGTTACCTCAAGGGGTTTCCCAACCTCGCCGGCACCATCCACTGCTTCTGCGGAAACGACGCCGATCACGCTCGGCTGCTGGCCTGTATCGAGGCCGGCACCGACTGGACCGGCGGCCAGGCCGCCAGCGAGATCGTGCTGACGCCCGCCGCCTGCTACCCGCTCTACCCGGTGGCCGCGGCGCGCGGGGCGCTGCCCGAAGGCGGGCTGCTGTTCGACCTGCAATCCTACTGCTTCCGCCACGAGCCCTCGCTGGAGCCGACGCGGATGCAGATGTTCCGCATGCGCGAATACGTGCGCATGGGCAGTCCCGATCAGGTTCTCGCCTTCCGCGAGCTCTGGCTGGAGCGCGGCACCGCGATGATGCGCGAACTCGGCCTGCCGATCGCGGTGGACCCGGCCAACGATCCGTTCTTCGGCCGCGCCGGGCGCATGCTCGCCAACAACCAGCGCGCCCAGGGGCTGAAATTCGAACTGAACGTGCCCGTCAATAGCGAGGAGAAGCCCACCGCCTGCCTCAGTTTCAATTACCACCAGGACCATTTCGGCACGATCTGGGATATCCGGCAGGCCGATGGCGAGGTGGCGCACACCGCCTGCGTCGGGTTCGGGTTGGAGCGGATCACCCTGGCGCTGCTCCGCCATCACGGCCTCGACATCGAGGCGTGGCCGGACGTCGTGCGCGACCGGCTCTGGGGCTAGAAGGTGTCCGCCACCGCCCTCCGCGAAGAGGCTTCGGACCCGTCGCCATCCGCCTCCCATGCCCTTCATGGCTCCGACCGGATCTGGCCGGAGACGAACTGCTACGTCGATCTCTGGATCGAGCTGCTGCACGGCCGGGGCCTCGTGCCGGAAGCCATGCTCGGCTTCACCCTGCGGCAGGATTTCGAAGGCGACCAGTTCACCTTCTTCAAGCCTCCGCCCGGCGACATCGAACGGCTCTACGGATTGTCGATCCAGGAACTCGCGATCTTCGAGAGCCTGGAGGCGCATGCCGGCGTGCAGGTCGCGCGCGGATGCCCGGTCCTCGTGGAAGTGGACGCGATCCACCTGCCCGACACAGTCGGCACTACCTATGGTCGCGAGCATGGCAAGACCACGATCGGGATCCTCGGCCTCGAGGCGGGCGAGCGCCGGCTCGACTACCTCCACAATGCCGGCCGCTTCCGTCTCCAGGGGGGCGATTACGACGGCATCTTCGCCGCCGGAATCCTTTTCCCCTATGCCGAATTCGTGAAGCCGGTCGGCCCGCCGCTCACGCCGGACGACCTGCCCCGTGCCGCCCTCGACCTGCTGCGCCATCACCGGCGCTTCGCGCCACGCGCCAATCCGATCCTCGCTTTCCGGGATGCCCTGGCGGAACGGGTGGAGGTGCTGGTGCAGAACCCGCTCAGCGTCTTCCACGGCTACGCCTTCAACACGACCCGCCAACTCGGAGCCAATTTCGAGCTTCTCGGCAGCCATCTCGCATGGCTCGACAGCCATGGCGTTGCCGACATGTCTTCCGGCTCGGAACTGGCGCAAAAGCTCGCGGCGGAAGCCAAGGCCTTCCAGTTCCAGCTAGCGCGCGCCTTCGGCCGGCGCAACGCCGCGGGTCTCTGCCAACGCCTCGACGGGCTGGCCGGCACCTACGATGCGGTCTTCGCCGCCCTCGACCGCGCGCTGTCCTGAGAGGCATCGCGGTGGCGCGTATCCTCGCCGTCGACGGCGTACCGGCCCTTAACGTCGAGGGACCTTGGCACCTGGTGGTGACGCCGTCGAACGCCTGCGCGACACCCCGCGACCTGCCGGGCGAGGGATGGATCGCGGCCCGCGTTCCCAGCACGGCGGCGGCCTCCTTGCGCGAGGACGGGCTCTGGTCCGAGGCGGCGCCGACGCCGCTCCACGAGTCCGATGTCTGGTATCGAGCCACTCTCTCCGGCACCGGCCGCGAGCGACTGCGCTTCGAGGGGCTGGCGACACTCAGTGAGATCTGGATCGACGGGGTGCTCGCCAGTACCGGTCGCTCGATGTTCCTGGCCCGGGAGGTCGAGGCGGATCTCTCGGGCGAGACCGACATCGCCCTCTGCTTCCGCTCGCTTTCGGCCGAGTTGGCGCGCCCGCACAAGCGTGGCCGCTGGCGACCGCTCCTGGCGACGCCGGGCTCGCTGCGCCATGTCCGCACCAGCCTGCTCGGCTTCATGCCGGGCTGGTGCCCGTCCATCGACAGCGTCGGCCCCTATCGGCCGGTGACGCACAAAGTTCTTCGCGGGGACGATGTGGATATCGCGTCCGTCGATCTGCGCACGGCCCTCGATGGCGGGACGGGACGCCTCACCGTGCGGATCGAACTCGACGGCGTAGCCGAGGGACCGGCGTTCCTGATCTGCGACGGCCGCGAGGTCGCCCTTCGTCAGGTCGCCCCCGGAGGGTTCGAGGGCGAACTCCTGTTGCCGGACATCGCCCCGTGGTGGCCCCACACCCATGGCGAGCCGAGGCTTCACGCGGTTGACGTTTCGGTCGCGGGCAGGCGCATCGATCTCGGCCGCGTCGGCTTCCGCACCATCGCCCTGACCCGCCCGTTCGAGGAGGGGTTGAGCCTCGCGATCAATGGCGTGCCGGTCTACTGCCGCGGCGCCTGCTGGACGCCGCCCGACCTCGTCGGCCTCCCCGGCGATCGCGACAGTTATCGGCCCCTTCTCGATCTGGCGCGGGAGGCCGGTATGAACATGCTGCGCGTCCCCGGAATCACGCTCTACGAAGCTTCAGCTTTCCATGATCTCTGCGATGAACTCGGCATCCTGGTCTGGCAGGATCTGATGCTCGCCAATTTCGACTATCCCACCGACGATCCCGCCTTCCGCGAAATCCTCGTCGAGGAGATCACACAGTTCCTCGACCGCACGCAGACCTCGCCCTCGCTCTGCGTGCTGTCGGGCGGAAGCGAGGTCTGGCAGCAGGCGGCGATGCTCGGTTTCCCGCGCACGGTCTGGGCCGGCAGCTTCGTCACGGAGGCGCTTCCCGATCTGGTGGCCAGGACCAGGCCCGACCTCGTCGTGGTGCTCAACTCCCCCTCGGGCGGCGATCTACCCTTCTCCACCTCCGCCGGGGTGACGCATTATTATGGCGTCGGCGCCTATCGCCGTCCGTTCGAGGATGCCCGCCGGGCCGAGGTCGGATTCGCCTCCGAATGCCTCGCCTTCGCCAACGTGCCGGCCGCCACGACCCTCGCCGAATGCGGCCTCACCGATCCGGCCTCGTCACGATGGGCAGCGGGCATCCCCCGCGACCGGGGGGCGGATTGGGATTTCGAGGGCGTGCGCGACCATTATGTGGCGACGCTGTTCAGTGCCGATCCCGACCGGCTCCGCCGGGAGGATCCCGAGCGCTACCTCGCGCTCGGCCGCGCGGCGAGCGGCGCGTGCATGGAGGCGGTGTTCGCAGAATGGCGCCGGGTGCGCTCGCCCAATGCCGGCGGACTGGTCTGGTTTTTTCGCGATCTCGCGCCGGGGGCGGGATGGGGCCTCGTCGACTGCCTCGGGCGTCCGAAACCCGCCTGGTACGCCCTCAAGCGCGCGTTCAGGCCGGTCCAGGTCACCCTGTCCGACGAAGGCTTGAACGGACTCCATCTCCATGTCCACAACGAGACGGCGCAGCGGCTCGATGCGACCCTCCGCCTCGCCTTCACCGATGCGGGCGGCCGGGTGGTCGTCGGGGCCGAGCGGGTGATCGAGGTCGGCCCGCGCGGCTCCGCCTCATGGTCCTCGGCGGAACTGCTGGGGCGCTTCTTCGACGCCACCCACGCCTACCGGTTCGGGCCGCCGGCCCATGTGCTCGGCCATGCGAGCCTCACCGAAGCGAGCACCGGTGCGGTGATCGCCGAGGCGTTTCACTACCCGCAGGGGCGGGATTCCGAACCGCGTGATCTGGGTCTCAGCGCCGCGCTCATCGCCGATCGATCCGGCTGGGCGCTCCAGATCGCCACCGGACTGCATGCCCTCGACATCCAGATCGAGACCACGCTCGGACGGCCGTTGGACAATGGTTTCTCCCTCGCGCCGGGGGCGAGCCGTCTCGTGCCGCTTCTCGGCACTTCGGAGACAGCGCCCGAGCCGGCGGGACGCATCAGCGCCATCAATGGCATCGAGGTCGTGAGGTTCGGTCGGGATGGCGTTTGAGACAGTCCCTGTCGGGAGCGATGCCGCTGTGTCGCCCCTGCCGCTGAGCCCCGTCGCCTTCGACGGTCTGTTCGGCTGGTTCGGCCCAGGGATCTCGCGCCGGGGTGTCGTCCTGTGCGCCACCCACGGCTACGAGCAGCTTTCGGCGCATCGCCCCTGGCGGGCGCTCGCCGAGGGGATCGCCGCCACCGGCTGCGCCACCCTGAGCTTCGACTATCCCGGAACGGGCGATTCCTCCGACGCGGATGCCGACAGCGTCGAGGGCCGGGTGCGGGCGATCCGCCGGGCGGTCCGCCATCTCCGCGACGAGGCGGGGGTGGAGGAGATCGTCCTCGTCGGGCTTCGCCTCGGCGGCACGCTCGCGGCCCTGGCGGCGGAGGGGGATCACGTCGACCGGCTCGTCCTGCTGGCGCCCTTCGCGACCGGGCGCGCTTATTTGCGCGAAATGAAGATGCAGTCGCGCACCATCGGGCGCCTGCCGGACGGATCGCCACTGCCGCAGGAGGAGGGCTGCCTCACCGTGGGCGGATTCCATCTCGGTCCCGCTCTCGCCGCCGAACTTTCCGTCATCGACCTCACCAAGGCCGAGCGGGCGCCGGCTCCCGACATCCTGCTCGTCGGGGCTGAGGCCGGCGGGCTCGGCCCCCGTTACGCAGCGCTGGGGGCGCGGGTGACGACGCGGCCCTTTCCCGGCCTCGCCGCCCTCGTCGCCAACCCGCTCTATGCCGAGACGCCGGACGAGGTCTTCTCGGCGGTGATCGCTTCCGTCGCCGAAGGGGCGCAGCCCCGTCCCGTCCCGGCCGCCGCGCTCCCGCCGCTCCCGGCCGATCCGATCCGGGGGGACGGCTGGTGGGAGGAGCCCTCGCGGTTCGGCCCGTCTCTGTTCGGCATCCTCTGCCATCCGCGCGACGTGGAAGCGGCGCGGCCGATGGTGCTCTTCGTCAATGCGGGCACCAACGTGCATTCCGGCTGGGGGCGGCAGACGACCACGCTCGCGCGACGTCTCGCCGGCCAGGGCTTTCCGTCCCTGCGCATGGACCTGCGCGGCATCGGCGACAGTCCGAACCGGCCGGGCGGTGCGTCTCCCCTCTACAGCCTCGACGCGCTCGACGATGTCCGCGCCGCCCTCGACCGTCTTGAGACCGTTCGATCTGGCCCGATCGTCATCGTGGGCGCCTGCAGCGGGGCCTATCTCGCCTTCCGGGCCGTCTGCCGCGAGGAGAGGCTGAAGGGCGCGGTGCTGGTCAACCCCTATTGCTTCGACTGGAACCCGGCGGACGACGTGGACAGCGTTATCCGCAACGTGTTCCGGAACGCCTCGACCTATGCCGGCCTGCTGAAGCAGGGAGCCGCATGGCGACGCCTCGCGCGCGGCGAAATCCGCGTCGGCGCCATCGCGCGGGCGATCACCCGGGCCGCCATCGGGCGGGTGGGTAAGCGGCTCGCCCTCCTGCTCCGGCCCCGCCC
>NZ_VRVC01000004.1:0-77505 GCF_008040005.1 Methylobacterium sp. WL19 | reverse complement strand
ACCCGCTTCCGCCCATCGGCGACCCCACCCCCGAGCCGCAGACACCTGAGATCGATCCGCCCGTCGAGCCGCCGGCTCCGCAGCCACCCGGGCCCATCGAAGAAGGCTGACCGCGGAAAAATTCCGTCCGTATGGTCTCGCCCATGGGATGGAACTCAGGCGCGTCGCCGGGCCTTTGCGGTCACGGTGAAGCAGGACAGGATGTACCGGTGCAGCGAAGACCTGCGGAAGCGGCCGCTGCGGTTGGTTTATGAAGTGCAGGCGAAAACATCAGGCATCCGGAGGATTTTAGACCGCACCTATCCGGATGCCCATTCTGTCGTCCGACCAATCGTCAGCATTATTGCGACCCCCAGGACGACGGCGACGCAGGCATAAACTGCGAGACCCCACTCGCTACGGGCTCTGCCAACACAGCGCCTCGTCCTCCACACGGTCCAGTGCGCTACCGGCTCCAGTCCAAATCGGACCTGAAGCCGGTACGACTACAATTATCCCGCTCATAGAGAGCGAAGCTATGGCGAGCCTCAGCCCTTCTTCTGGTAGGCCTTGATTGCGGTCTGGCACCCGGGCGACAGCTTGGACATGTTCTTCTGGAAACAGGCTTGCGTTTCAGGACCGTCCGTCGGCGGCAGGCCGGCGCAGAAGGTCGTGAAATCCCCCGCACACTGCTGCTGCAGGACAGCCTTTTCCTCGGGTGACATGGGAGCCGCAAGGGCGGCGCCCGTCATGAAAGTGGCGAGCACGATGCCCAGCCCGAAACGTATCGACATGATTGATCCTACCGGCATCCGGCCAAATCCGGGTGCAAGCCCAAGAACGCCGTCGGCGGCTTGGCAGTTGCACCCGAGCGCTTGGTAGCCCCCGTACAAGGCTGCGTTACGAACCTTCGGTAAGAGGCGAACCGTGAAACTACGGCCGGCATTCCCTAGAGTCAGCCGTTCTTGCGGAACCGCCAGTACAGCACGGCGCAGGCCGTGAAGATGCCCCCGAGCACGACGAAGTAGCCGTAGCTCCACTTCAGCTCGGGCATGACCTCGAAGTTCATGCCGTAGATCCCGGCGATGGCGGTCGGGACCGCGAGGATCGCGGCCCAGGCCGCGAGCCGCCGGGTAATGGTCGTTTGCTGGGCCTGGCCGAGCATCAGGCTGGCCTCGAACGCGAAGGCGAGCACCTCCCGAAGCGCGTCGATCTCCTCCTGCACGCCGCGCAAGTGATCGGAGACCTCCCGGAAAAGCGGCTGCATCTCCTCGTCGATGGCCACCAGGTCGTCATGTTCGAGCTTGCGGCAGACCTCGACGAGCGGGACGACGGCGGTGCGCAGGCGCAGCAGGTCGCGGCGGAGGAGGTACAGCCGCTCCACCTCGGTCGGGAGCAACTGCCGCTTGAGGATGCGGTCCTCAATGGCTTCCACCTCGGCCATGACCGTCTCCATGACCGGCCGGTAATTATCGACGATGAAGTCGAGGACGGCGTGGAGGATGTAATCCTCGCCATGGGCGAGTTGCTTCGGGCAGGATTCGGTTTTCTCACGGACCGGCGCGTAGGATGCGGAGGCCCCGTGACGGACCGTGACGACGTAACCCCGTCCAACGAAGATCTGCGTCTCGCCGAGTGCGATGCGTCCGTCGACGAGTTGGGCCGTGCGCACCACGACGAAGATGCAATCGCCATAGCGCTCCACCTTGGGACGCTGGTGGGCATGTCTCGCGTCCTCGATGGCGAGGCGGTGCAGCCCGAACCGCTCCTGCACCTGCACAAGCAGTTCCATGGATGGCTGATAGAGCCCGATCCAGACGACGTGGTCGGGTCGTCTCGCCCATTCCCCGGCCTCGTCGATCCGGATGTCCGCGACCCGGCGTCCGCCGGCGTAGACGCCCGAGGCCACGAGCCCGGGAAGGCCCGCATCGGGCAGGGCGACGGGCGGACCTTCGCCGGCCGGGTCGCCGGGCCGCCCCGTCGGCGTGCCTGAAACGCTCCGTTCGTCCTTCGCGATGGGTTCGGCCGTCATGCGATCCGCTTCCCTTTGGCCTCATTGGCCTCGGCCGCGTGCCCCGCCTTGCGTGCATCCTCCGCCTTGAGCTCACGTTCCGCGACCAGCCAGAACTGCATGTCGAGACCTCCCGGCCTATGGTTGCGATCCCAGAGCTCGTAGGCCCGCGCGCGGATACGGTCCGGGGCGATAGTTGACATCGCGGTCATCGTTTCCTCTCTCCGTCCGGTTCTTCTCCGACGACGGCGACGCCGACGCTCGGGTGACCGCGAAGACGTCTCGTGATCGTGGAGCGGGTCGCGTCGATGGCGAAGGTCGCGGCTGCCAGCGTGCGGGGCTCGGTCGCCCGCCTCATGGAATGGCGGGCGATGCTGGCTGCGAGGTCGTCGGTCTCCCCGGCCATCGCTTCCAATTTGACGCGGTCGGTCGAGCAGCGGGCATTCGACCTGATCTCCAGCAGGCGTGCCGTTGCCACCTCGATGCGCTCACGCCGGATGCGCCCAAGCCTTTGACGGAACCAAGCGAAGACAGAGCCCAGGCCGCCACCGAAGATGGCCACGAGATAGATCCAGCTTTCATAGCGCTCAATGAAGCTCTCCTGCTCGCGCTCGTAGTAGTCGATGGCTCCCGGGTGGATAGGCAGGTGTGCGCTGGTCGCCCCGACGGTGGTGTCGTACGTAGGGTGGGTGACATCCTCCGCCGCGGGGGTTGCCTCGGCGAGAAGTGCGCGCATCTCGAACAGATGTTGGGTCACCTCCGCGGCGACGCTGCGCGACATGGTCGAGCGTGCCATCAGGCGGTAGGATGATCCGACCGTGGAGAGGTCCTCCGCCGGCAGGCGCGGGTCACCGTCGAATAGGCCGGCTGGGACGGTGACAGCCTGGAGGCGCGGCATGCGGGCCAGGGTCGCCGGGATGTCGGAGATCCCGAACAACGCAGCCTCGCCGTTCGTGTCTGCATCCCGGACGAGCCCGACGATGCGTTGGGCGGCCGCTGACGTCGGCGTGGTCAGCAGGATCACGGCGTCGATACGTCCGGCGGCGAGGTAAGTCGAAAGATCGGCCTCCTCGACGGGTACCAAGGTCACCGCCTTTGCGGATGCGCCCCCGTCGGGATTGTCGTCACGCAAGTCCAACCCGTGGCGCGCCATGAGGCCGCGTAACAGGGCATGGTCTGCCTTCCGGGGTGCCAGTATGCCTAGACGCTTGCCGGCAAGGGCAGGAAAGCCGTCGATGCTAGCCTGACGAGGCGCGACCACGAAGGTCGCCTGCTCGCGCAGGACCGCAAGGGTGAGCCCGTTGCGCGGCATCGACACGTCCGGACGGACCACGGCGAGGTCGACCTTGCCGTCCCGGAGCGCCTCGGCGCTCTCGCGGACCCCGCCGAAGGGAACGAGACGTAACCGGATCGACGCCTTTCCCTTCATCAATGCATCCGCGTAGGCCCGCATCAAGGCTGGCTCCGATCCGCCGTTGGGCGCTACGGCGACGATCAGTGTGGTCGGATGTGTGAGGTATGCGTAGGCGAGGCCGGCGACAGCCAGCGCCATGAGCGGCGCGCAGAACCACGCCACGCGCCAAAACGGTGCCCCCACCTTGCCCAAGCGAATATCCCCCGATGGCGGCTCATTGCCACCGGGCGAAGGTGGGCCGCAGTAGCCTCCCTTGCGAGTGAGCATCGCCGCAAGTCCGTGGATTTGCGCGGAATCCTGATGGGACACTTATGTGGAAGGCCAGGTCTCCCGCTCGAACCCTTATACGACCAGGCTCAGGTTACGGATGCGGTCCCGACGATGGATCGCGCGAACCCAAGCCGATCCATGCCTGTCCCCCTCCCGGTCTCCGCCATCGTAGCCGAGGCGCCCCGATCCCCCTCCACCAGCTTCATCGTCGGCCAGGACCCGCAGGGTCACTGGGTCGCCGTCGAGACGCACGGCCTGGGCGGCGGCCTCTTCCGCACCCGGCACGACGCCCTCCACTACGCAACCGACCTCACCGACCATCGTCCGAACGCAGTCGTGATCTCGATGGACCGCGTCGAGTTCAAGATCTGAGATGTGCACCGCCGGACCCGAGGCCGCAGCAAGACGCTTGCGTGAGCGGCATGCCCGCAAGCTCGTCATCCGGTACGTCGAGGCTGGCGCGGTTCTCGCCGTGCTCGGAAGCATCGGGTGGATCCTGGGGTTGACCGCCCAAGCCACCGCAGCGGCGATGTGCGTCGGTCTGCCGGTCATGGCGCTGGTCCGCCACATCGCGGTGCGGGCAATCCGCCGCCGCACGATACGGGCGTCCGGGACGAGGTCGTTCGCCCCGTCCCGTCCCGGCCCAACACCCGAGGACCGCAAGACGGGATTGGTTCAGCAGGAAGTATCTGGCCATCGTTCCGAAGGCCATCCAGATCAGGGGGGCGCAAACCGCCGACAGGCCGAGGGCGACGACCAGCTGCCTTCTCGCCGCGTGGGAAGGAAGCGGGATCGGGGCGAGCACGGACAGGATCGCCATCATCGGCGCGTAGGCGATGATGGTCCAGACGAACACGGCAACGGCTACGCAACCCGCTACGAAGAATCCTGTTCGGGCTTTCTCACGATACAGGAGGTCCGTGGGATCTCTCTCAATCCAATGTGGGCTTCCACCTGACCGTCGAATGCAACGCGCCGCCGCCGCCCCGCTCTGGGGACCGGGTCGTCGATCTCAATCATCCGCGTCGTGCGTCTGGTCGAGGGATTTGAACCGTTCCGGGTTTCCCGGAGGCCATTTGGTTTGGGTCAAGCGGCCAAGGCGTGCACCTTGGTGTGGGCATAGTAGCGCGCTTCGGCCTCGGCGGGAGGGATATTCCCGATGGGTTCAAGCAGGCGGCGGGTGTTGAACCAGTCGACCCATTCGAGGGAGGCGAACTCGACACGCGCCGCGTCGTAGGCGTCCTCTCCACTCCAATGGTTGCAACCCATCCGCCGCTTCACGTAGGCTTTCTCGTCCGCGGGCAGGTCGGGTCCGGCCCGGACGAGCTGCGGTCCGAGAAGCGGAACGGCTAAAAGGATGGCCAAGGCCGTCCTGAGGATCATCCCACCCTACCTTTCATCGAATACTAGGGGCTGGAATAGCAGAGGGTCGGCGTGAGACGGCACTGTTTCGTCCCGTGAGGGGAGCCTGTCGCCGTCATCGAACCGTCGCAACGGGCCCGCACTCCAGCATCGCAACCCCACCGGAGGAACCGCTGAATGATCTCACGCCGTCACGCCCTTGCCGCTACCCTCCTGGTGGTTCTGTCCGCCCCGTTGGCCAGGGCCGAGCCGACGGTCGGCCTTGCGGAGCGCCGGGCTATCGCGACCTACCGCCAGGACCGATACCCCACTCAGGAGAAGGCGATCCAGGAGGCGGCTGGCTTTCCCGTTCCAGTAGAAGTCGCGTGGGACCAGCTCACGATTCCCGGCTACGCCAAGTATTATTCCGACGAGGGTTACTTCGAGAAAACCATCTTCGAGCCGCTCGCAGCCGGGCTGAAGGAGGTCGGCAAGGACCCGATGGGACACGAGGCTTTGGCCAAGAAACTCAAGGCGATCCGCGTCCGTTTCGACGAGAAGACCGCCCCCGCCTCGAATTACCCCAATGGCCTAAAGTTCGATGGCGGCACCCTCGACGTGAACTGGCGCCCCTTCGCCAATGTCACGGAGTTCAAGGACCGGGTTGAGGCCGTGGTGAAGGTCCTGGAGAAGAACCTCTGATGGCGCGGGGTGAGACCCGGTTCGCGACGTCGCGAACGGTTTGGCCCGCCTTGGGCCTCGCGGTCCTGCTGGCCACTTGCGGAGCGGCGACAGCCGAGCCGGCCGCGCGATCCGGCAACTACGAGAGCTTGACCCTGGCGGTCTCCGGCAGCGCGGTGGCGGGCGTATTCGCCGAGCAGCGCGGGACGGCCGATCCCGGCGGCCCGCAGTTCAGTTGCATCTTCCTGCTGCGAGGTACCTTCGCGGGTGACGGGGCAACGGTTGAGACGTGGTACCCAGGCGAACCCGAACGCATTGCGGGGCGCCTCCATTTCACCCCAGGCGGGGCCGCGCTGACCCTCTCGGAGAACCACGGCGGCTGCCTAATGACCACGGGCAGCATGGTGGGCACCCCCTACGCGCTCTCCCGGAACGCGGGCGAGGCCTCGACGGAATGGGTCGGCGTCGGCCTGGTGACGGCCAAGCGCACGGCCTTCCGGCACGAACCCGGGCCGGCCCCGGCGCGCGCGCCCTACCTCGTCCAATATGATCCGGTCGCGGTGCTGGAACGGCGGGACGGCTGGTTGCGCGTACGCTACCGGGGCGAGAAGGCTCCCGTCATTGGCTGGCTGCCGGCGGTGGACCTCGCCGTGGTCATGCCCTGAACGCCACGGGCCAGAAGTGCGCTTCGGTCCCGTAGCCATCGCAAGACCATAAGATAGGACTTCACATGCGCCGCCCTCTTCCGCACACCGTCCTCCTGCTAATCTTATCGAGCGCCCCCGCCATCGCCCAAGCGCCCGCCATGCCGCCGCGTCCCACGACCGTCTGGGTACCGGTTGAGGAGCCGATGAGCGTGCTCCTCAACGGCGGCCACCGCATCGTATCCGCCATGGGTCCCAGCTTCACCCTGGAGCGCGGCGGCAAGTATGTGGTTTGCGAGATCCGGCCGGCGGGCGGCATGCGCGGAACGCCTGAGACTACCTCGACCTGCCACCGCCTGAACTGACGGCCGACGTGGGCTCTCCCCTCCGCGCGCGCTTCACCGTTGACGGATAGGCCGGAGCGGGCCGTGAAGGAACCCGGGTTCCATACCCATCTCCGCAGCGCGCTCCCCGATCACGTTCAGGCCGCCCATCAGGCCGGCGATGGGTGAGTCCTGCAGGCCGGGATGGTTCAGGGCCTTTCCAATCTGGCGGCCTTCCCACCAGAGCTCCGCGAAAAGCAGGGCCAGGAGCCCGAACAGCCACCAGGTCACCAGCCCCTGCCCGAGGAAATAGACGCCTTAGGGCGGCGACAGGAAGGTGCTGAGATGCGACACGCCGATGATACCGGCAAAGCCCAGGACGAGGATCGTGGGGAGGCGAAACAACAGGCGCCGGTACAAGCGAAGTGCCAGATCGAGCTCCTCGACGGACGACTGGTCCAGCCTCGATTGCATTCGAGATCCTTGCGTGAAAGCCCATGAAGATATGGCCGATGGGCGACATGCCCGCAACCAAAGCGATGCCGATTGCGGCCGGTATGCCCTTTGGCGACGCGACGGGCGAGACCGGTCCCGTTGGGCGCCGGAGGCATCCGATGAGTGGCGCGGCGTTCGGCATTCGCGTCGCCCTGATCGCGACGGCCGTGCTCCCGTCTCTTCTCCTCCCGGCGCGGAATGCCAAGGCGGCCACCTTTCCCCTCGCCTGCCGCAACGTCCACGCCGACCTCGACCGTTACGCGCACTGCGCCCGCCGCGATGGCGTAATGTTCCGCATCGACCCCGCCTACCTCGCGCGCATGCGCTTTCACGGTGGGCTGACTGAGATCGTCGTCGACGGGGTCGGTTGGCTCTGGGCGCGTCGCGACGGCCTGGCGCTGCCCGTTTTCATCCTCGATAACGGGCCGGACCCTTTCGCATCGGGGCTCGTGCGTGCCTGGCACGTGGGCAAGGTCGCTTTTTATGATCGACGCCTGCGTTGTGTCCTCACCACCGCATTCGATTGGTCCTTCCCATTCAACGCACGTGGCGAGGCTCTAGTTTGCCAAGGCTGCCGTTCGGACGGCCGCGTACCGTCCTCCATGGTCGGTGGTCTGTGGGGGCTCATCGATCGGCGCGGTCGCATCACGATGCCGCTGGCCGAGGGCGGGCAGGCGTCCGACCGGTATCTTAATGAGCCCTGATGGATCGTTGAACGGCATCGCCGGGCGCGCGCACGCAGGAGGCGTTTCGGCATGATACGCACGCTGGTCTTGGTCACGTTGGTTGGCTCGGTCATTCTGACGCCGTGTGCTCACTCAACCGAATTTGGCCAATCTGATGTCCGCACGGCTCCGCGAGCCCGATTTTCCGGAACGACAAGTACCGGCCCCATTGGGGTGGCGACACGGGAGCCGGACGGCAGCCTCGTCCTGATCCTACGCGCTGGGTCGTTTGGAGGCGCCATGGGAGACGCTCGAATTCGCTACGCTCCGTCGGATCCGGCCTATCCCGGCATCGCCCGGCATCTCGGACCGATCTCGCCGGGCGGCTCCGTACCGGTTCGCCCCTTCCAGGAGCGGTGATCGGGATGCGAACCGTGGAACACGTTCTCCTCGTCTTCGGCCTGATGGTCTGTAGGGCCTCACGAGCCCTGGTCGGGTCGGAAGCGGCCCCCCTGCTGATGTGGTAGTCCCGACCGACTAGGGGCTCATGCCCCGGCGGTGGTCATGGGTATGTGATAGGCATCGCCTGCGACGCCGGGTGATCGCGAGCGAAACACCGGGGCTGCTTCCACACCCCCGGTGTTCTGGATTGCTACGCAGCCCTCGCGGTGACCTTCGCAAAGGCGCCTGTCGCGATCTGGTCATCAAGCTGCGCCTTGAAGTTCGCGATCCCGAGAACCTGGACGGGGTTGCCCGCCTCGTCGAGGAACTCGTACAGCGCGTCCTCGATGTTTCGGTTGCTGAAGAACATGATGGCGTCCTCGTCGCCGCCACCCTCCATATGCGGGTCGCCGTTCGCCGCGCCCGAGACGTAGCTCCCCGCCGGACGGGTCTCCTTCAGCGTACCGTCCTCGCGGTAGAACCTGAGCTCATCCTGCATCACTAGCGTCACGTAGGGGCTCTTGTGCCGGTGCAACATGACGCGCTGGTTCGCGGCGAATTTGAATACGACGTCGACGATGCGGTTTTCCTCGTCGACCTTGTAGACGAAGAAAGCGATCTACGGGAGCCAGTCGAGCGTCCGCCAAGTGATGTTGTTCTCGTCGAACATTTGGTTGGGCATCCAGTTTCCTTCCGTTCCCCCATCCGGCCGCTCGTGGGCGGCGCACGGCTTTCCGCCGCGTCGAATGGCTCGTAATGGGGCAACGTCCCCGACGGCGGATCGATGCGACCACCCTCCTGATCCCAACCCAGGTCGGGCGGCCATATCACCGTCTGACGTCTCGCACCGGAATGGAGAGCGCCTCGATGAAGTTGGCGATCTCGACCTGCCGGTTGCCCCCATCCGTGACCTGGTCATTCAGCCCAAGTCGCCACGCGAGGTCGCGCCGGTCGGGTTCACGGTGGAGGGCTTCAACGAGGTCCGCCTGTTGCTCGACCTCGCGCCGGTTACGTGCCAGTCCGCTTTCGATCAGATCGTCGGCTTGCCGCCGAAGGGCCCCCGCCACCTCATCGAGATCAATCTCCGGGTGGTACTGGACGCCCCAGAACGTGCCTCCGTCGTGCCGGATCTCGGCGGCCTGGACCACGGTGGACCGGTTGAGGGCGAGCAGGGTGGCCCCGCCCGGAAGGGTCTCGACCTCGTCCGTGTGAATGCTAGGCGCATCGTAGGCGCCGGGTCTGCCTTTGAGCATCGGATGCGACCGCCCTGCATCCGTCGGGACGATCCGCCGCGCGAAGCCGGCCTCCGGACCGTTCCGGTTCCGCCGGACAGTGCCGCCGGCGGCAACGGTCGCCATCTGCAGCCCTGCACAGGACCCGAAGGATGGCGTACCCGAAGCGAACAGCGCGCCCATGAACGCGAGTGAACGTCTGACCTCCGGCGTGTCCTCGTAGAATGATAGGGGCGAACCTGAGAGAAAAACGGCATCATATCCGCCTAGGCTCTCGCCCCCCAGAAGGGCGCCGTCCGCGTCCGCAGGGGTGATGCGGTGGCAAACGGTGCCTGGCGCGAGGAGAGCCAGGATTTCGACGTAGGTCTCTCCGGATGAGCGCCCAACGCTGTCGCGGCGCTTCTCACGGGCCTCCGGAGGTTCGCTTTCAGCGACGAGGAAACGAAGTCCTGATGTTGGTCCCTGCAAGGCTGTGGCGCTCCGGGGAGCCATTCCCTTGGGACCCGAACCATTGGCGGAAACCGACGTTCCGGGCCGGGCGGACCTGCCGCAGGTGACGAGGACGTGTCGAGTTGAAGCACTCAGATGCAGGAACGTCGGGTTCCAGCCGCCGTTCGCTTTCCGTTTGATCAGGACAACCAACTTGGCGCGCTTCGGCTATCACGCTTCGCACGAACAATACGCGCCATCCACGCTTCTATCGTATGTCCAATCGGCCGAGCGTGCCGGCTTTGCCTGCGCGATGTCGTCGGAACACTTCAAGCCATGGAGCAACGCCCAGGGCCATGCCGGTCATGCCTGGTCCTGGCTCGGTGCCGCGCTTGCAACGACACGATTGCCGTTCGGCATCATCACGGCGCCTGGGTATCGCCATCACCCTGCCGTCCTCGCCCAATCGGCCGCGACCCTGTCCGAGATGTTCCCCGAACGCCTGTGGCTGGCCCTCGGAAGCGGCCAGCGCTTGAACGAGGACATCACGGGCATGCCGTGGCCGGAGAAGGCCGAGCGCACCGCCCGCCTCAGTGAGTGCGCCGCGGTGATCAAGGCGTTGTTCGATGGTGAGACCGTGACGCACCGAGGCCGGGTCACGGTGGTGGAAGCCAAACTGTATTCCCGCCCAGCCAAAGCACCCCTCCTGCTGGCCGGCGCCGTCACTACTGAGACAGCCCGTAAGGTCGCGACATGGGCCGACGGTCTCGTCACTGTCGGCATCGAGCCGGGCAAGCTCCGTCCTGTCGTCGAGGCCTTCCGCGAGGGCGGGGGCGAAGGCAAGCCGGTCTTCCTCCAGACGAAGGTGTGCTGGGATACGGACGACGGGCGGGCCCTCTCCGAGGCCCACGGGCAATGGGCCGCCAACATGCTGGAGGGCGACGCCAACTGGGACTTGCGCACGCCGGAGGACTTCGAGACCGCGTCGCGCTTCGTACGTCCCGAGGACGTTCACGGTTGTGTCCGGGTGTCCTCGGACCTCGAACGTCAGACAGCATGGCTCGCCGACCTCGTGGAGATCGGCTTCGAGGAGATCATCGTCCACCAAGTCGGGCGTAACCAGGAGGCCTTTATCGAAGCCTTTGGCAGAAGCGTCCTGCCGCGGCTTCGCGCCTAGACGGCCACTCATGAACGCTTTCCCCTGGAGCCATCGATTGTGTTGAAGCCTTTTCCTCGTACCGGCGGGCGGGTCGAACGTGAAGACGGATACCTTCCACTTGAAGCGTATGCCGCCCTTGGCGAGGGTCGTTCGGTCGCCCTTTCCGGCGCGGACGGATCCATCGATTGGTGGTGCTGCCCGAACCTCGATTCCCCTCCGCTGTTCGACCGTCTTCTATCCCCGCACGAGGGTGGTTACTTCGCCGTCACGCCGGATGCGCCGTTCACCGCCGAGATCGGATACCGCGTTGGCAGCAACGTCCACGAGACCGTGTTCATTACGGCCACAGGCAAGGCGCGCCTCACTGAGAGCCTGAACAGCGGGCCGGCCGGGCGACTGCCCTGGGCGGAGCTCGCCCGTCGCATAGACGGTATGGAAGGGCACGTTCGCTTCCGCATCGAGCTCGTGTTCGGAACACGCGGCGACACTGCCGGACCGTTCCTTGCCTCGAACGCAAGCGGCACGGCGTTCCATGTCGCCGGCTTGATGGGGCTGTTCCGGTACAGCGACGGCGTCCGCATCGGTGGGGAGGACGATCACGCCATCAATGCCACCGTCGAAGTGCGAGAGGGGCAGCGCGAGACCGTCGCCATCGTCGCCGGCGCGCACGAGCCGCTGGTGGTCGCACCGGTGGCGGAAATCGACCACCGCATTGAGGTCTCCTGCGACGCATGGCGCAACTGGACCGAGCGTCTCGGCTACGATGGCCGGTACGGCGAGCAGGTCGAGCGCAGCGCCCTTGCCCTCAAACTCCTGCTCTACTCCCCTACCGGAGCCATCGCCGCTGCCGCGACGACGTCGCTTCCGGAAGGCATCGGCGGGAAGAAAAACTACGATTACCGCTATGCCTGGATCCGAGATGCCGGTTACGTCATCAAGGCGTTCCTTCGCCTCGGCGCCCATGCCGAGGCCAGCGCGGCGTTGACTTGGCTCTTCCGACATCTGGAAGAACACGGTGCCCAAGTTCTCTTCACCCTGAACGGCGAGAACGTGTCCGAGGAGGAGGAACTCGATCTTCCCGGGTATCGCAATTCCCGTCCCGTCCGTACCGGGAACGCCGCCACGGGGCAGCACCAGCATGGTGATCGACGGCGCAATGATCCGCTTTGGGGACCAAAGTTCCGTTTTATTTCAACTTGAAGTGTCACTAGGTCGCATTGGAGGCGGAGCGGCCTCGTTTAAGTTTAAATCTCTCCTCGGCCCCAGTTTTGATGACCTTATATCTCGCACCTGCGTCGTCCCTCGCTGTGCGGCATTTGCTCAGCTCAGGCCGAACATCATTAGTCGCAGAAAAATCGTTCTCGTCGGGAGAGGGAACGGCTCCCTCTTTCAAGCGGTATCGTCCGAACGGGCCATTTGCCTATCTTGATCGATTGCCCAGGGTCGGGCCTTGTGTCGGTTATCCGTCCATACGGCCAGGAAATCCTGCATGACGCGTTCGATGTGCACGGTAGCTGCGTTCCTGTTGGCCTCCTGCGCATGGGCAGGTGACCCCAAGGTCGACCCGAGCGCCTACGTTCCATACACCGCAAGAGCGAACCCGAGAATCACCACGAAATGGGGGGCTGAGGCACTTCCGGGGATCAACCGCCTCCGTAAGGAGGCCGCGCAGAAGGTCGCACGTTTCAAGACGTGCAACGGCATCTCGACATCCGAGCTCTCCGAGCAACGAAGCGCAACCCCCGACAACTGGATCGTCGTCGTGACGTGTCGGAACGGGATGAAGTTCTATGTCGCCCGGGAGGACATCGCGCCTGGGAACCAAACGATGGCATTCCCGGCACATGGGGGATCCGCATAGGTGCGTTAGCGGGGGGCGGAACTCGTAGCCCAATAACAGGCCTGAAAATGCTGGTGGACGATCGATCCGAAGACCATCACCCTGGGTTTGCGGTGTTCATCGGCGTCCGGAAGCGTGAGGGCACCTGCGACAGCCGAACGCGTTGTCCGGCACGTCCACTCGGCCGTCCGGCCAGCCAGGAGGTTGATCCCACCATGATCCGTAAGGCGACGCGCACGACGGAGGATGCCATCGACAGCGGCAGGTTCTCAGCCCGAGCGTATTTCCCAGGTCACCTTAAGCCCGGAAGCGAGGACCACGGCCTAGGCCCCCTGGCGACGATCATGGAGTCTTTCCTCGCTCCGGGGACCCACATCAAGCTTCACGAGCACGTCGTGGACGAAATCGTCTCTTGGGTCCCGGCGGGCGTGATGCGCCACGATGATCCTAAGGGCGGCCACCTCACGGTCGACGCCGACCATCTCATGGTCATGAATGCGGGGCGTGGCTTCCAGCACGAGGAACGCACGCGCGAAGACGACCCACCGCTTCGCATGCTGCAGATCTTCGTTAGGCCGCAAGCGGCAGGTCTCGATCCCTACATCCAGCATGGCCGGCTCCCCGAGCCCCGTGTGAACGAATGGCGACACGTTTTCGGTCCGGCCGGGGGCGAGGCCCCCTTCAACGTGCGCAACGCCGTCGACTGCCGTGACATCCGCCTTGTCGCCGGTCAAACCACGTCCTTGCCGAACAAGGCTGGCCAAGCGACCTACTTCTTCGTGTTCACTGGATTCGTGACAGCCGACGACCAGACGTTTGGCGAGGCCGAAAGCGGCTTGGTGGTCGCGGACGGCAATATGCGGTTGGAGGCCGTCGAGGACGCGGTGGTCCTGGCCTTCGTCATCGACGCGAGCGCCGAGGTCTGTCGCGGCGGCACGGTCGGGGATGGCGAGACCGTGCATCGCATGGCTGCGCAGTCGCTCCGCTGAACCCGAACCCAGGTGGGCTGCACTTGGTTTAGGCGGCCTCGTCCCAACGTCGGGTCCATGGAACCGACGTGCGTACGGTGGCCGCTGCCGAAGGGGCCGGCCGGGTCAGGGAGGGGTCCAATCCGACAGGGGGGCTCCTTGGCCTTATAGCCCTTCGAGGTATTTGCGAAACGGGTGGTTTACCTGGCAAAGCCGATCATGCCCGCCTTGATGACGAGCTAATCTCCTTTCCCGACCGAACGTCCGTGGTCCGATCACCTGACGCGGAGTTCGCACCTGCCTTGGCAATCGACATCAGTCGAGGGGCCTGCTGCTGCGCGTGGCAGGATCGCGGGGCCTGAGATAGGTTCGACTACCGCTTACCCGAGGGTCACGCTACCGACGGACGTACTAATTTTGCTCCTGGGCCATAGGATGGGCGCAGGCTTGAGCCGCGTCGCGGGACGTGTCCAGGCGAGGTAGATACATAGCGATCGTGGTGCCTTGCCCCACCTCGGAGCGGATCGATACGTGCCCGCCTGATTGCTTGACGAAGCCGTGGACCTGCGACAGGCCAAGCCCGGTGCCCTTGCCGACGGGCTTGGTCGTAAAGAAGGGCTCGAAGACCTTCTCCTTGATGTCCGGCGTCATGCCCGTCCCGGTGTCCGACACAGCGATCAACACATATTCCCCGGCGCCCACGTCCGGATGCAGCGCAGCGTAGGCCTCTTCAAGATGCGCATTCGCGGTCTCCATGGTGATCCTCCCACCGTCCGGCATTGCATCGCGCGCGTTCACCGCAAGATTGAGGATGATGCTTTCGAGCTGGTTGGCGTCGGCAAAAATGGGCCACAACCCATCCGCAAGGACAGTTTCGACAGCAATGTTCTCGCTCAACGTCCGACGTACGAGGTCGCACATGTCCGACATAAGCTTGTTGGCATCCACCGGCGCCGGATCGAGTGGTTGCTGGCGTGAGAAGGCGAGCAGGCGATGCGTCAGCGCGCTGGCGCGTCTCGCGCCGTCAATGGCGTTCGATACGAGGCGTACGTGGCGTTCGTCTCCATCAGCCATCCGCTGGCGCAGCAGGTCGAGGTTGCCCACAACGATAGATAAGAGATTGTTGAAGTCATGCGCTATGCCGCCGGTCAGACGGCCGACAGATTCCATCTTCTGTGCCTGGCGTAGCTGTTCGCCTATGCGTTCACGCTCGCGGGCCTCCTCCTGGAGGGCATCGGCAGTGTTCTGCCACTGCTTGCGAGCCAGTTGCTCGCGCCGCGTCTGCCGGATCGCCAGGTTGGAGACCGCCAGGAGAGCCAGGGAGGCCAGGATTGCCACGATGCCGAAATCGAGGAGGTTGCGCCGCCATGGCGCCAGCGCGGAAGGCACGCTGATGCCGAAGCCGACGAACACGGGGTACCCGCCGACCTTCCGATAGCTAAATATTCGCTCGACGCCATCGATTTGTGAGAGGAGCCGGAACGACCCACTTGGCGAGGACCGGATACGCTGCATCATGGCTCCGGACATTGTCAGCGCAGCTACCGAGGTCGATGGCTCGCGCGCCAGGATTTGGCCGTCCTCGCGGACCAGGATGACGTTGTGATCGAACTCGGGGTCGACGCTTCGATAGAAATCCTCGAAGTAGCTCCGGTCTACCGAGACCGCCGTCACGCCTTGGAACGCGCCCTGCCGATCCCGAATGCCGCCCGCCACGTTGAACACCTGCTTTCCGGATTGCGGACCGGTGTGAGCGCGCGAGATGTATGGAAGCGGTAGGTTGGCCTCCTTCAGCGCCTGAAACCAGTCGCGCTTGGCGAAGCTAACGTTCGGATCGGCCGGGTATGTCCGCCCGCTTGCGCGCATGCGACCCTGAGCGTCGACAATGGTGATGGTGGCGACTTGGTCGAGCTGGTCCTGCAGGCGCAACTGAAGTTGATGTAGCGCGGCTCGATCCTCCTCCCGCGCCCAATCCATGACGCGCAGGCGTTCCCCGACCTGATCGATCACGAGCCGGTTCGTCTCGAAAACCTTTACGGCATGTTCGTGCAGGATACCGACGGTTCGTTCGACCCGTACTTCCGCATCATGCAGGGCGTCTGCGTAGCTCTGCCAGGATGCGAGTGCGAAGAGTACCGCCGGAAGGAGAATGGCTGCCGCGAGCAGCGCCGTGCCGGGCTGGAGAGTGTCGTGCAGGCGCGAGCGGCCCGACGCCGGATTGGACAAGCTGGACTCGCTATTCCGAGGCACGGTCTACAGCCAACGCATGATTGCGATTTCTGTCCTGCCCATGAGGTGTTTTCACGAGGTTTCGGTCAAGCAAGGAAGGGGGACGGTGCCAGTGAACCATCTCCTTTCTCGACGCCGGAGATGGGGGCATGCCCCTTACGACGAATGGCTTCGTTGAGGCTGGATCAGCCAACTTACTTGAACGCGCACACTGTAGCGCGCTGAATTCTTCTACGGTATATACCGCCATTGGCGAGGTGATCCTAATAGGTCAAACTCACATTATGAACCATTGGATGGCTCGCCATCGCGACAAACTTGGCCGCCAGCCTGTCGGATCAGATCCTCGATCTCAGAGCGGCTCTCCTGAGCTTGCATAAAAAGATCTTTATCGTCCCCGATGCAATAAACATTGCTCTGCTTTCCGACAGATACAATCGTTTTGATCGATGAAATATTTACAAGAACTTTGTTGCTCGAAATTGTGATTTCAATGAAATTCATTAGATTTTCTCCATGAAGTTGAATGACTCTGCCGCAAACTGCCAGTCCATGTCTCGGAATTGGCAAGAGTGTCCAAACGGTACACTTATTAATTACGCGAGGACGGGGCGCCCGCTTCCGCTGCATCAGGCCGAGAGCTCTCCCTGTACGTTCGCCAGCGTGGTCGTCTCGGGAGTTCCTGATTGACCCTTGAGCACGCTCATGGAGTCATCCGTCTCCAGGACGACGGCATCGACGACGGCAAGATCGCCCGCACCGGAGGACCGAAGCGCGGAGAGCACCTCATCCTTCGTCACCCTCTGCGTCCGCAACGCCTGTTCCAGGAACAGGCCGTTATGCACGAGCAAGGTCGGCTCGCTCTTGATCAGCCCGTCGACCCAACTCACTCGAACCGCGAGCCAGGTGATGGCGAACTGGAAGAAGACCAGGATCGCCATGGCTAGGACGCCCTCTGCCAGCGCGACCGACTTGCTGAGCAGCACCGTCGCGAGGGTCGAACCCAGGGCGACCGTGACCACCAAGTCGAAGGCATTGAGCTTCGTCAGCGTGCGCTTTCCGGATATCCGCAGGATCGCGACGAGCGCGACATAGGCCAACGGACCGACGAGGAGCACGCGCCAAAGTCCCGTCCAGCTATCGAACAACATGAGTATCCTCCTGGGCCCCTCGGCCGGCGGGCCCTGCGAAGCATGCCGCCGCCCGTCGATCAGGGCGTTCCGGATCGAGGCTCGACCGGGCTGTACGAGGACAACGCTCGCGACCACGCCCGGGTGCGTAAGGATTGCCCCTGGAGGATTGCGGGCTTCCCTGACAGCGTGCCGGTTTCCCCTCACCGTGTTCCGTTTTGCAGGCACGGTGTCGGGATAAACCCGACACGTGTCGAGATGACCCGCGCACCCGGGGAAACGGCTTGCTGCCCGACCCAAGTTCAGCGCTTCTCAGGGCGGCCACGCAGGACATCCAAGCTGACTGGAAGGTTGGCGCACATGCTCATGAACATCATCAGGCAAGGTTCCCGCGCCCGTGCGGAGGGCTACCGGAAAGATGCCAGCCCCTTCCCCGAGGACTCCCGCGAGCGTCGGGCCTGGATGGAGGGCTACGAGGCCTCCTCCTGGGCCTTCGGAGCGAGGGTGCCACATCCGGCACGAAGGCTCGCGGGCACCACGTCCCCGAACAACGGAGTAGGTGGGTCAGGCGCGCCCGTGCCGAAGACGTCCGCCTGAAACCCGTGCGGGCACGGCCGGGCCCTTCGGCATGGGGAAACCAGTGCCACCCGACCTCATCGCCCGCCCCAGGGACGGGACACGAATGAAACAGGGAGGCTCATAAGATGACGCGAAAAGCCCGGCATTCGCCGAAAGGCCGAACCCTCGCCCGCCTGGAACGGGTAGTGACGGTCCTCGTGGAGGCGAAACTCATCGATGGCGCCTCCCCGCCGGACCTCATCGAGCGCCTGCAGCGAATGGAGGAAACCGTGCGCGAGACGCATCGCGACCGCCAGACCCTTCAAGTCATCGAGTCGAGTCTCCGCCTTCTTCACGATGCGGACGGAACCGCGGCGACCAGCCCGGCTTCATCGTGTGAGCCCTTCGAGTTCCCGTGAGGAGCCCGTCACGCCGGAATGCCATGACCAGGCTGATCGAAGGCCTTCACGGCTCGACCGATGCAAGTGGGGCCGTGGAGGAGCGTGGTTCCTTGGATGTTGGCGAGGAAGTAACCGTGCCGGCGGGCCAATGGAGCCGCGGCAGCGTTCGGACCTTCGTCGCCCTCGCCTTCGCGGCCGCCATTCCCTTGCTGCTGCTGAGCGGCTGGATGGCCACCCTCATGGCGCAGCAGCAACGCGACCAGACGCGGAGCGCCGCCGTAGCCAGTGCCACCCGGGTGGCCGAGCGCGTCTCATCGGACATCGCCTCGCAGATGGAGGTACTCGGTGCGCAGGCGGCATCCGCCAGCCTCGACCGGCCGGACCTCGCGGCCTTCTATGCCGAGGCCACACGGCTCAAGGCGGCGCATCCCCTTTGGGAAACCGTCGAGCTCTCGAACCCTTCCGGGGTCCAGATCGTCAACCTCCTCCGCTCGCTTGATGCGGAGCTCGGCCCGACCGCCGACCGCGAGAGCTTCGATGCCGTCATTCGCTCGGAGCGCCCGGTCGTCGGCGGCATCGGGCCGGTCGGACCGATCTCGGGCCAGCGCCGCGTCGCCCTCCGGGTGCCGGTCATCCGGAGCGGGGCGCTCCGCTTCGTCCTATCGGTCGGACTGGCCACCAACGCCGTCAGCTCGATCCTGCGCGATGCCGGAGCGCCGGAAGGCTGGGTCGGAACCATCGTCGACGGGGACGGGAATACCATCGCCCGCACCCGTGCCGAGGCCGAGGAACTCGGACATCCGGCGAACCCGGCACTGCGGGCCGCGATCATGCGCGCTCCAAGCGGCTTCTACAGCGGGCCTTCGTTGGAGGGGCCGGACATCGACGTCGTCTACCGCACCCTGGAGGGTACGGGCGGATGGTCGGTGCATTTCGGAATGCCGGTCGCGGCACTGAACGCGCCCGTGGCACGTTCGTATTACGTGCTGGCCGGCGGCAGCGTGCTGAGCTTCGGCCTAGCTTTGGGGCTCGTGGGCCTGGTGAGCCGAGACATGGCGCAGCGACGGAGCGGCGAGCAGGCTCGCTTCTCGCTCGCCCTGCGGTCGAGCGAGGAGCAGGGGGCGTTGGCGGTCGAGGCGGCGGAGCTCGGCACATTGCGCTGGGATACGGCGCAGGAGCGCGCCATAGGCTCCATACGGGCCGCCGAGCTCCTGGGATGGGATACCGAGGCGTCGGTGGATCGAGAGATCCAGGCCGACGCCAGGAAAATGCTCGATGCGGTCCACGAGGAGGACCGCCACAGACTCGTCGATGCGGTTAGACATTGTATCGCCGACGGCATGCCCCTCGACGAGGAGTTCCGGGTCAGAGGTCCGGGGGGGCAGCCGCGCTGGGTCAGGATGATCGGCCGCGTGCCGGAGTCGTTCAAGGGCGCGCCCGCGGCCCTGATCTACGGCGTGGTGGCGGATATCGAGCCGCGCAAGCGCATCGAGGCCGAACGGCTCGATCTGCTCCGCCGTCTCGGCGAGGCACAGGAGGACGAGCAGCGCCGGATCGCGCGGGAGCTTCACGATCAGGTCGGCCAGACAGTCACGGGCCTTTCGTTCGGCCTGAAGGGCCTGCAAGGTCTCCTGGAGGCACAGGGCGTCTCCGGCGAGGCGACCGATCAGGTGCAATGGCTGCGCTTGCTCGCTGGCGAAATCGGGCGCGACATCCATCGCGCCGCCGTCCAGCTCCGTCCGACCGCGCTCGACGACCTGGGCCTGCGCGAGGCGCTCGCCACCTTGCTACGCGAATGGTCCCTCCGCCATGGCATCCTGTCCGACCTCCAGTTCCCGGGCGAGGCCTCCCGGCTGCCGGCGGATATCGAGACGGCCCTCTACCGGATCGTGCAGGAAGCGCTCACCAACATACTCAAGCACGCGCAGGCTCGCACCGTCAGCGTCTCCGTGGAGCGGCGTCCGGACGAGGTGCGCATGATCGTCGAGGATGACGGCATCGGTTTCGATGCGGAGAAAGACCCAGGGCAGGTCGAGGATGGTTCGGCGGTCAGGCCCCACCTTGGCCTATCGGGCATCCGGGAACGCTTGTCCCTCCTGCGTGGAACGCTCACACTTGAGACGGCGCCGGCCAGCGGGACGACGCTGTTCGTGCGCATCCCGTCCCCGCCCCGATTCGCCTGACGCCGAGCAAGGGTCAACCGATGGACCGTATCCGGGTCGTCCTCGCGGACGACCACCCAATCGTCCGCGCAGGCATCAAGACGTTGCTGGGCACCGACCCCGGGATTGAACTCGTCGGCGAGGCCGGCAACGGCGTCGAGGCGCTGTCTATCATCTGTGGCCTCCGGCCGAACGTCGCCGTCATTGACGTTTCGATGCCCGGTATGAACGGCCTCGACCTGACAGAGCGGGTCACGCGCGAATGCCCTGGCACCAACCTCCTCGTCCTCACGGTCCACGAGGACGTGGCCTACGTCCAGCCCCTGCTCAGGGCGGGCGCACGGGGCTACCTCCTAAAGCGCTCGGCGGCGGAGGATCTCCCGCGCGCGGTGCGGGCCATCGCCGCGGGCGGCGTGTATCTCGATCCCGCCATCGCCGGCCATGCCCTGGCGGACCCATCCGGTGGGGCCCGCGGGGGTGAAACGGGCGTGGCCGGCGAGGCGCTCAGCCCGCGGGAGACGGAGGTGCTCAGGCTGATCGCGCAAGGCTTCAGCAACAAGGAGATCGCCCGGAACATCGACGTCAGCGTGAAGTCCGTCGAGACGTACAAGGCACGGGCGGCCGAGAAGCTCGGGCTGCGTACGCGGTCCGAGATCATCCGATATGGCGCCTCGCACGGCTGGCTGGATGCACTCACGTTACGGTGACGGCACCGGAAGACGTCGAATCGCCGCGTTCCGATCATCCCGTCCAACGTCGATGGCATCCACCCTGCCCCACACGACCCGGCCGGGAAGACACGGCATGCGATGGCGGCCTTGGCTCCGTGACGGGCGAACCCTGACGTCGTTGCCGCGAACTCCGACAGGAAATCCCCTGGGTCCTGCCTAAATCTATCAGCATCCGAGCAGGCTTCTCGACCGGCGAAACACCAAGTTTCCCCGCTCAAGGCAATAAATGATCTGCTCGGAGTAGGCCGAACTACGGCAACAAGCTGAGGATACGCCTTGATGTCTATATCGAAGCTAAGGACATTCGCCATCGCCGTCATCGGATCCGCAGCGATCCTCGGTGGTTCGGGCTCGGCGTCGGCCCGCGACGGCACGGCCCAGTCCCTATTCGCAGACCTCCAATCGAGTGGTGCGGGTTTCACCTACGTTCGTGATGGTCGCTACGGCGGGGGCATGCGTGGACACGGTGTGGGCCGCCATCGCGGTTTCGGCGGGCGGCGCTTTGGTCATGCGGGACGCGGGTATGGCCGGCATCGCGGCTATGGCCGCGGATACGGCTACCGTCGAGGCGGCTACGGGCGGGGCGGCGCGGCCCTCGGCGGCCTGGCCGCCGGTGCGATCATCGGGGGAGCGCTTGCGGCCCAGGCGGCACAGGGCGGCAACGGGAGTGGCCCGTCGCGCGCCGAGGTCGCCTCCTGCTCACGGCGCTTCAAGTCTTACGACGCCTCTTCCGGCACCTACCTTGGCTACGATGGCCAGCGCCACGACTGCCCCTGACGGACTACACGCCGTCTCGCGGTTCGACCTCGGGAATACGCGTCGGTCCAGGAAGATCCCCGCGCGGTGACCCGTACCGGACGACACCTGCCCATCAACTCAAGTCCACTGGAGAATGACATCATGATCCGTTCAAGAACCTCGTGGAACGTCGATCTCGCCAAGGGTCTCGCATCGGCAACCCTGCTGCTCGCATTGGCGTCGCCCGCCTTCGCCGTCTCCGTCATCAACAAGGACACGAAGGAACATACGGTCACCGTGGACCTGGGTTCGACCGAGACCAACAAGAAGGTCGCGGCCGGCGACACCCTTCAGATCGAATGTCCGGAACGCTGCGGATTGCGCGTTGTCGGGTCCGGCTACGGACGTCAGCCCGGCCCCGACGGTAAGCTGCTCATCGACAAGGGCGGAATGCTTCGCTTCACCGACGAAACCGGCGCCCCCAAGGCGCAATGACGGCCTGGTCCCCTCGTGCCGGAGCAATCGGCTCAAGTCCCATTCCGCGGGTCGGGACGCAGCCTGGGACAGTCGGCATCCCCGACGACGCCCCCGGCGACCGGTCGCGAGGGAACCAACCTTTATGCATTGCCCAGCGGGACACCGTCATCGAACGAACGACGTTCGAACGGGTCCCGTCCGCGGCACGACCGGTCGCCCGCTCCGCTCGGTCCCATGAATCGGAGGAAAATCGATGAAGTCCTTGAAATTTGCCCTGCCGGCGTTGCTGGCCCTGACCATTCCGGCCCTTGCCGCGCCTTGCGCCACGGGCGACGTGAGGGCGAAGGACCCGACACCCCAGCACGTGGACCCGAAAAGTTCGGACGTGGACCGGTCGAGCAAGAACCTCGCGGGTGGCTCCCAACCGGCCTCGCCCGGCACCATCGGTGCCATGAACAATGTCGGCGCCAACCAACGCCTCGGTGAGAAGCCCGGCACGGAAGCCAGGATCGACCAGGGCGGTGGGGTCGGCACGTCGAGCAAGAACCTCGCTGGGGGGGCGCAACCGGCCTCTCCCGGTACCGTCGGCGCCATGAACAACGCCGGGGTCGAACAGAAGCTCGGCAACTCGGCCGGCAAAGGCGACGATTGCTGATCGCCGCCGTGGCGGGGACCGTCATGCACCGGCCATGACTGTCTCTGCGCGTTCCATCGATGGGTCCCGCACGTCAGTCGTGATCCTCGCCCGGGGTAGGCCGGCGAGCGGTTTCCCGGCGACGGCGTGCCAACCAGCCCTTGCGTTGCTCGGGCTCCGACAGCAGCCGCGCCACCCACTGGGTCGATGGGAAAGCCTCGCAGGCGATCACGATGGCCGAGGTCAGCGGAACCGCCAGGATCGCGCCGGCAATGCCCCAGACCCAGCTCCAGAACGAGAGCGCGACGATGATGGCGAGGGGCGAGAGTGACAGGCTCCGTCCCTGGAGCATCGGGTAGACGACGTTGCTGATGATGAGCTGGATCACAGTTAGGCCGACGAGAACGAGGACCGGAGCCGTCACGGTCTGGAACTGCATGTAGGCGTAGAGGCTGGGCGGCAGGATGCCTATCAGGTTGCCCACCACCGGGACGTAGTTCAGGAGGAAGTTCAGGACGCCCCAGACCAGCGCCAGGTCGAGGCCGACGGCGAACGCGAGGAGCGTCGTCGCCGCCCCGGTGAGGAGGCTCGTCAGGGTGCTGATGCCGAGATACTGGCGAGTCTTGAGTGCGATATCCTCGACGGATTCGATGATCTTCCTCTGCTCCTCGCGGTTGAAGGTCTCGCGCAGCTTGATGCGCAGGGCCGGCACCTCCGGCAGGCCAAACGTCACCAGGAGCGCGATGAAGCCGAGATAGGCAAGCGTCGCGTAGACGTTCTGCAGGAGGCCTCGCGCCACGCCGATCAGGCGTCCGTAGGCGACCTGCCCGTCGAGCGGCCAACCCCAGAGTTCGCCCCACCGAGCCATTCGTACGTAGAGGACGTTGAAGCGTTCCCAGTCCTGCTCGAAGGCAAAGACGACTTGAGCGGCGCAGAAATAGACCGCGACGGTGAACCCGGCGAAGACGACGGCGAGCGTGGCGACCGTCGCAGCGTAGGCGAGACCGGAAGGTAGGTACCGGTCCACCCACTTCTTCACCGGCCACACGGCCGCGATCACGACGCCGGCCGCCGCAAGGGGCATCGTCACGGAATAGCTCGCCCGGAGCGCGCCGACCCCGAGGATCACCGCGATGACGCCGAGCAACTTGTTGCGGGTCGTGTCACGCATGGTCAACGGGCGCATCCCCTCGGTGGTCGTAAGGTCGGTCGCCCGCTGATCGCTGGGGCATGCAGATCCACCAGCCTCCCGGCGACGTTAAATGTTCAGAATGCTCCGGCGTCTTCGTCGGACGGATCAGGTCAGGAACCGACATGCACTTCTTATCGACAAGGCTGCTCATCTCGGCGGTAGCCCTCCTGCCGGTGGTGGCCTCGGCCCAGGGAGACACCTCGACCGCGGGAAGGCCCGCTAACCTATGCCAGGAGCTCGTGGCCTTCGTGCGCCAACCCGTGGCCTCGATGAAGGCCGTCGAGACGCCGGCGCAACAGGCCACCGCCGTGACGGCCCGGAAGAGCGGCGAGCCTTCGGAGAAGCCATCCGCGTCGGGTACGCCACAGAACACCTCGGGAATGAGCGGGCAGATCACCGCCTCGGGTCCAGGCGCCGCCGGCCCGCAGGGTGCCACGCAGAACAAGGCCGTGCCCGAAGGCTCGACGGCCACGGCGTCGGGGCCGGCGAAGGATGCCCCGGTCACCGCACCGGCCGCGCCTCGTCCCTCGACCGAGGACGTGCGGCACGTCGAGGATGCCGCCGGGTCGAACGATCTCGTGCGTTGTCGGGACGTCGCCCAGGCCATGCGTCGCGCGGGCGTCGCGATGCCCGCGCCGCTCCTGGCTCTCTCGGCCATGTCCCCACAGCTGCTGGAGGCGGCGTCCCGTCCCTGACGTAGATCGCGACGGCACTGCCCGCCGTGCCGAGGTGGTCGGGGCGGGGTCATCATCAGTCCGCCCGATACACCGGGGGAAAGGTTACGGGACTGGGCTGTCGTCGTCCCGTCGTCCTTCCTCCACCGTCCGACGGGACTTCGGCGGATTCCGACCGACCGGCCAGCCTTCCCGTTGCCGGGTCCGGTCACCATCGGTTTCCTCTGTCTGGTCATGGAAGAGCACCTGCGAGGTTGGGTAAGGCAGGTCGATGCCGGCCTCGGTCAGCGCCTCCTTCACGCTTGTGATCGCCCCGTCCAGCGCATCGACGGCATCCCGGCGCCGTGGCGGGTCGATCCAGAACCGTGCCACCATGTCGACGCCGGCGGCCCCGAGACCGGTCACCAGCGCTTCCGGGGGTGGATCGGCGAGGACGCCATCGGTTTGCCCGAGGGCCTCCGTGACGACGTGCCGGGCCTTCCGGATGTCGTCTCCGTTGCCGATGGTCAGCGGGAAGGACAGGCGGCGCCTCTCGTGAGCGGTGATGACGGTGATCTTGTCGACGAACAGCGTGGCGTTCGGGATCAGGACCCTCTCGTTGTCGTAGGTGCGAAGGACGGTGGCGCGCGCCTAGACGTCTTCCACCGTGCCCTCGTACGAACCGGCCCGGATCTGATCGCCGATGACGAACGGACGCGTCAGCAGGATCAGGATGCCGGCGAGCAGGTTCTGCAAGACGTCCCGGAAAGCGAAGCCGATGGCCACGCCGCCGATGCCGAGCAGGTTGAAGAGGTCGGCGGCCGATACGGAGGGGAAGGCCACCGAGGCCGCGACCAGGAACGCGACGAGAATTGTGACGCCACCTGCGATGCGTCCCAGCACGGCGGCCGAGCCCGGCGAGGCATCGCGCAGCGCTGCCGCCCGGCGTACCGCGGCGCGCACGCCACGGGCGATCAGCAAGCCCAAGCCGAACAGGAGAAGGGCAACGGCGAGCCCCGGCACCAGTGCCACGGTCGAGCGGCCGAGTTGCTCAAGCCGGTCGAACGCTTCCGAGAAAATCATGTGGCATCCGCTGTCATGGGACGGCCGACGGGGGGCTTTCTACCCTCCGGCGGCGGCTCTCTCACTGCAATGGTGCGATCCGGCCTATCGGCGGGGGCCGCCGCTAGTCTGGCCGTACTGCTTGGCTCCCGGTGGCCGCGACGGCATGTTGGCATTGCCGCCGCTGCGACGGTGACGCCTCATCTGCCGGCGGGACATACGTACCTCGATGAGGTGGTGATTGCGTCCGGCCGTGACGCCAGCGGCGTCAACGGGGACGGGCAAGGCCTGTGACGGCAGGGTTGCGGCACCGAGGCCGAAGCCGGCCAGGAGTGCGGAAGCAAGGATCGAACGCTTCATGTCTGTTTCCTCGGTTTTCGATGGATGCCGCCCCGGCAGGTGAGCGTCACGCGATGGCGGTCACATGGTCCAATCGTACGGCGGTGGAGGTGTTCCGGGGGCAAGCTTCCTCATCGGATGCAAGCCAAGGAGAAGCTCGCCACCGTGCGGTGGCGGCATGGCCTCCACCGCCTAGCGGTTAACCGGCGGCAGGCTTGAAGGTCATGTCCTTGAAGCGGGCGCATGACCCCGCCGTCTCGCCGAGACGGAACGCATTACCGCTTTCCTGGAAATGGCAGCGCATCGGGAATTGGGCCGTACCCGCGTCACCCTTCGGGTCGGACAGGACCAGGAGGTTGCTCTGGGAGGCGAACTGCCATTGCCCCTCGACTTTCCGGCTCCCATCCGTCTCGTCCATGCGGAAGGTGTTGTCGGCGTTGAGCCGCAGGGAAACCGGACCGGCGGTGAACGTTCGTCCGCTGTAGGCGTCGAGCGAGCCGGTTCGCGATGCCGTCGCCCGTGCATTCGCCTCGGGCGCCGCGGCGGGGGCGGCAGCGACCACCTCGGGTTGAGCCGTGGCTGCCGGATCGGCGACCTTGGGCTCCGTCGCCGCGGTCGTGGTCGTGGTCGTCTGGGCCTGCGAAGATTTCTGCTCGTCGCAGCCGACAAGTGCCAGAAGCGCGGCCGCGGGAATGATGATGGTCCTGAGCATGAGACGATCCTCGTGTGAGGGGTGAGCCCGTACGGGCCGGGCCGGAGGGGCTGCTGGGCCTTGGCACCCTCCGGCCTGCGAAGAATTATTGGCGGGCCGGTCCGCCTGCATCATGCGACCGGCCCACCCGTCCACGGTCCCTCGGTGGGACCGTTCGGGCTCACTGCATCACGGACAGGTTCGCCTGGTCGTCGTCGTTCAGCTTGCGGTAGTCGGCGACGTCCTTGCGCCAGTTGTCCATGTTCTCGACGTCCTGCTCGCTGACGCCGCGGATCACTAGCCGGTCGTTGCCCTTGACCGAGAAGCGCTCCAGCGGGAACGCGACCTTGTCCTCGCCGAGGCCCAGGAAACCGCCGTGGGAGACGACGACGTAGCGCTTGCTGTCCTTCTGACTCATGACCACGCGGTCGACCTCGCCGAGCTTCTTGCCCTTGGCATTGTAGACATCCATGTCGTCGAGCTGCTTGACGCGCATGGCATGCCCCGCGGTCGCGCCCGACCCCGTGCTGGCGGTCGAGTCGATGAGGCCGAATTCCTTCTCGTAGGCCTGGCGCTGATCGGCGGTACGGGCACCCTGGTCGGACTGGCTCGTCCGCTCGACCTTGACCTGCGGCTGCCCCTGCTGCTGCACGATGCTGACCTTCGCCTGCTCCTGGCTGTACTGGATCTGGGGCTGGGTCTGGCCCTGACGCTGGACGTTCACGTCGGCCTGGTCCCGGGACTGCACGACCTGCAGCTGGGGCGCGGCCTGGGATACGTCGACGTCCGGACGCGGCATCCGGACCGTGATCTCGGGCCGCGGGATGTTGACCGTCACCGTCGGCGCTGGCTGATGCACGGTGATCTGCGGCTGCATCTGATGCAGGGTCACGGTCGGCTGAGCCTGCTGCACGCGGATCTGGGGAGCCCCCTCTTGGAGCGTGATGCGGGCCTTGTCGTTCGGGGTATTCGTCCCGGCCGAGCTCGGGTCGAGCTGCGCCAGGGTGTCGTGGCAGGCGCTCGCCTTGTTGTCGCGCTTCCATCCGCGGACGGTGTCGGGCTTCACCTTGGCGTTCTCGGCCTTATCCTTGTCGAGGAACGTGATGAGGCGGTCGCAGTCGGCGAGGCTGGCCTGGTTCTGCTGGGACCCGGCCGCGTTCGTCGTGGCGGAGCCCGTTTGGGCGATGGCCGAGGAGGCGAAGAGCGCCGACGAGCCGAGTAGTGCCATTGCGAGGGTACGCATCGTCTTTCTCCATGCTGAGATCTGACATGTGCCTGCCCATACGGCTGCGGTTACCCGCTCCGGGGACTGGGAAGGCCACCGTTGCCGGTGCCTCATCTCAGGTGGTTTGGGCCCGCCGAGGGACGAGTCGGGAGAAGCAGCGCCCGCGCGTCGGGAGGACCCTGACAGGGGTGTCCAGACGTTCGTCTATACCGGGGTGCGCGTTATGAAAGACGGGTGGGATCTCGCATGCACGCCGTGCCGGGCTTCCGTTCAGGTCCCGACCGGCTCTCCACACCGGTTGAACCGTGTACCTCCCGGCCGCGTCGAAGCGGTACCGGCCCCCAGGGCGGCCATGTCAGGATCCGACCGTGATTTCAATCTTCGACCTTGCCGCCGCGTTGCTGACGCTGTCCGCCCTGTTCGGCTGGATCAACCGACGCTTCGTCCACATGCCGCACGGCATCGGCCTGCTGGTGATGGGGCTCGTCGCCTCGCTGCTGTTGGTTCTCCTCGACGTCGCCTTCCCGGAACAGCACCTCTACGAGGCCCTCACCGGTGCCCTCCGGCAGATCGATTTCACCGCCGTGGTGATGAACGGGATGCTGGCGTTTCTACTCTTCGCCGGCGCCATGACGCTCGACCTCGGTGCCCTGCGTGACCGGGCCTGGCCGGTCGCCACGCTCGCTCTGGTCGGAACCGTCATCTCGACGGCCGTGGTCGGCGGCGCCTTCTGGGGGGCGGCCCAGGCCATCGGCCTGCCGGTCACCCTGCCCTGGGCGCTGGTCTTCGGCTCCCTCATCAGCCCGACCGATCCGGTGGCGGTGCTCGCCACCTTGAAGAATGTGAAGGTGCCCCTCGCCCTGGAGATCGAGATGCAGGGCGAGGCCCTGTTCAACGACGGCGTCGGCATCGTCCTGTTCACCGTCCTCCTCGGCTTCGCCGCCGGCGTCGGAGGCGAGGCGTCCGGCGCGGCCGGGATCGTCCGCCTGCTCGTGCAGGAGGCCGGAGGCGGCCTGCTTCTCGGCGTTGTAACAGGCTATGCCGCCTACCGCGCCATGCGCACCATCGACGACTTTCCCGTCGAGGTCCTGATCACCCTGGCGCTGGTCACTGGTACCTACGCGCTAGCCCAGAAGCTCCATGTCAGCGGCCCCCTCGCGGTGGTCGCGGCCGGTCTGCTCGTCGGCGACCGGGCCCCGCGCGATGCCATGAGCGAACGCACGCAGGGCTACGTCTCGTCCCTGTGGACGCTGATCGACGAGGTCCTGAACTCTGTGCTGTTCCTGCTGATCGGGCTGGAGGTGCTCGTGCTGCGCTTCAGGGCCGACACCCTCGTCCTCGCGGCGGCGGCGGTTCCCATCGTGCTCGTCGCGCGTTTGCTCGCGGTCTCGGCGCCCCTGCTGGCGTTCCGGTGGGGCGGGAACCTGTCTGCGAAGAACGTGCCCTTCCTCACCTGGGCTGGCGTACGAGGCGGCATCTCGGTTGCGCTGGCCCTCTCGATCCCGGAGAGCGAGGCCAAGCCGATCATCCTTGCGGCGACCTACGCGGTCGTGCTGTTCACCATCATCGTCCAGGGCTCGACGCTCGGCATGGTGGCCAGACGCACCGTCGCCAAGCCCACGCCTGGGGAAGGTCGAGCCGAGGACGGGGCGGCGGTCACCCCTCAGGCGTCGGAGGTGGTGGTCCTGAAGCGTCGATAGCGCTCCTCCAGGTCCATCAGGTCCGCTGGTTCGGCGACGTCCCGGCGGGCCGCGGCGATGACCAAGTCGGCGTGCCTGCGCAACTCGGTGCGACGGTCATCCCGACGCTCGACCTCGGCGACCCGGGTCAGCACCTCCAGCATGCGGGCGAGGACATGGACAGACCCGGCGGCGTTCTGACGGATCATGTGCAGCATCGCATCGCACAGCCCGGCGTAGTCGGTCATCGGCTGGACCAGCACGATCCGGCCCTCCCGGGCGGTCACCCCGCCCGGCATGAACCGCGGGGCGAGCCGGCACAGCGCGTCGCCGAGATGGTCGACCACGCTGCCGGCCGTGAACGGGTCGTTGGTGCCGGGCGAGAGCGCCCGGACCGCCACCTCGCTCAACTGCCGCACGGCATACTCAAGGTCCTGCAGGGCGGCCGGGCGCGGACCGAATGTCAGGGCCTTGTCGAGTGCCTCGGTGGCGTCCTCGACCGTGCCGGAGAGATGCGCCAGGGGCAGGCCGGCCGGGACGTAGTCGCCCTGGCGCACGCGTAGGGAAACCAGGATGCCGCGCTCGTGGGCCCAGTCGGCGAGGTTGTCGGCGTCCACCGCCTGGAGGTAGCCGCACCCCGACGCCGTCGCGTTCCCGGCCCCGGGAATAGGGAGGGTACTGCGGACGTCCGGCTTTTCGAGGGTGTGCTTCCCGATGGCATCGCACAGGTCGTCGTGGACGGCATCGACGACGGTCTCGACGTTGATGCCGATGGCGGTGTGGTGGACGAACCAGACGAGCGTCGCGACACTCAACATCGCCAGAACGATGGCGCCGCTGACCGCGAGGTGCGGGACGAATGGCGTCTCCTGCACGGTGCGCACCGTACGCAGCACGATCAGCGCGTAGGCGAAGGTCCCGAGGAAGATCCCGAGCGCGACCTGGTTGCGGGCGTCGCGGATGAAGTTGCGCAGCAGCCGCGGCCCCATCTGGCCTGAGGCCATGGAGAGCGCGGCGATGGTGATGGAGAACGTCGTGCCGGCGACGCCGATGGTTGAGGAGGCGACTGCGCTCAGAAGGGCGCGTGCCCCCTCGGCCCCGCCGGTGTAGCCCCAATCCGAGGCCGGCGACGACGCGTCGTACCCGGCGATGCGCGCGGTCTCCAGCCAGACTGCGAACTGTCCCAGGCCGAGGCAGGCCATCACGATGAGACCTGGGCGAAGCCAGAACTGGTCGCCGAGGGTCTCCAGCCAGGCCCTGATCCGCGAATTCATGATGTCAGCCGGGGTTCGGGTGAGGCATTGCCGGGATGCCGTCGTCCTCCCTCCCCCGGGAGTGGGGTGGCGGAAGGCTTTGTCGACAACGCGGCGGAGCGGCCAAGGGACCCGTCGGGATGCCTTCCAATGTTTTAGGCCGATGACCGAACGAACAAGTCGATCCCGTATCGGCCGTTCGCGGCGGGGTGTCACGGGTCGGATGACTCGCCGCCGCAATCCGTCAGTTCATTCACGCAGGGAAGGGGAACGCTTTATGACCGTAGACCGCGCCAAGCTCCGCCGGGTTCGCATCCAAGCCATCGGTCGTCGTACCGGACCCGAGGTACGAACCTCCGACGTTGTCCTCGCCGTCGTTGGCATCGCCCTCCTAGCGGGCCTGTGCCTGCTGGGCTTGGCGAACATGGTCGGCGAGGCGCAGGGCGTTGCGGGCTCGTTCCCAGTATCGACCCGAACGCTCTGAGGTCTATGTCGCATCGTAGGATAGGCGCACCGCGCGTCCCCCATGCGTCCGTCCCGTGTGCCCAGGCACCTTGCCGGAGGCCGGAACGTCCGGCTACATGCGGATGACGATGACGGCGACCGGCGGCGCCCCCATATGACGCTTGTGGTTTACCGCGGGCGGCGTACCATTTACCCGCTGGTAACCCAGCCCTCCCATCCTAAGAACGAACGAGTCCATGATCATGCGCCCCGATATGAGCGAGTACCGTGCAATGGCGGAGGACGCACTCCGTCTCAGCCGTGCCACGGGCACGCGCCGGGTCGTGAGCAACCGCGGCCCGCATCATGCGCAAGCCGTGACGGACGTGCTCGTTTCGAATGCCGAGGCCAGCCTGTCCTTCCTGTGCCGCAGCTTCTCGGCCGAGGTTTTCGACACGGCTCGGATCGAGGAATTCCTCGACAAGCCGGGAACGCGGCTCAACGTCCTGCTCGACGGGGAAATCGGCAAGGGTTGCCCTACGGCCCTCGCCGGGCTTTCGGAGCACATGGCTGGTGACGACCCTCGCCTCCAGGTCCGCCGTCTTGCGCATGCGTCGCCCATCCATTTCGGCATCGCCGACGGGCGCGATACCCGCATCGAGACGGACGTCGCCTCCCGCAAGGCGACCGTCGTGTTCGGTGATGCCGCGTTCGCGGCGGCGGCGCAGCAACGCTTCAAGTCGCTCTGGGATGCGGCACGCAAGCTGACGGCCGCCGAGATCGCACCGGCCGCCTGAAGACGCATCCATGCGCAGCCTCGGCTTGGTGGCCATCGGGCTGCTGATCGGCATCGGCGTGTACCACGTGCTCGTGGTCACGGGCGTTGGCTTTCTCTACGAGCACTTCCATCCGATCTTCGCGGAGCCGCACCTTCGCGTGTTGGCGGCAGAGGAGAACCGTAAGGCCCTCGAAGTCGTCTTTGGGACCATCATCGCCGTCGGTGGCATCACACTGACCTGCACCGTCGGTTACCTCGCGCTTCCGCAGGAGCGCTTCGGGGACTCCGCACAACGCTTCGCCGCCGAGGCCTTCGGAAAGATCTTTGTCGACAGGCAGGACTACCAGCAGCAGCTCGGACGCGCCTCTGCCGCCATCGAGAAGGACGAGAAGTCCCGCCCTTCGCTGTTGGCCTTCCATACGCTCATCACGATCCAGCCCGCCGCGCCCTGGAACTTCAATCCCTGTACCAAGCAGATCCTTGCCTTGGGCGGCGGTCCGAGATTGCTCTGGCGCGGGCGGCGCATCGCCCTCTTCGCCCGTGCCTCCGATGTTGTGTTCGTCGCCTGGCTCGCGGGACTATCCGCGCTAGCCGTCGCGTTCGCGGCCTACCACCTCGTGCGCCATGGCGCCCTCGATCCCGCCACGGACGGACCGTGGCCCTGGATCACGGACTTCGCGCAGGTCGCCGGCTTCTTCACGCTGGCAGCCCTCATCTCGGTCATGGCCGTGGCCATCACCCGTGCCGTCACCGCGCTTTCGGTCCGCCGGGCCATCGAGGAGGCACGGGAACAGGAGGAAGGCCGGCTTGCGGACGAGGCCAGCGGGCAGATGCTCGAAGCTGCTAAGGCCCTGGAGGCTTAGCCGGCCCGGTGTGACGCCGTCCGTAGCGCCCGGCGTACCGGTCAGCCAGGTTCGCATGGGGCGATTCGGACCCGCCCTCCCGGATGGGCTCGCCATGGACGAGTCGAAGCTCGTATCCGAGCCTCACGCATTCGCATCGGCACGCGGCGCGAGCAGCAGGACCGCGGCGCCGGCCAGCATGCAGGACAGGGACCCGAGCAGGACGCCGATCTTCGTCTCCGCCTCCAGTTCCGGGCTGTCGGCGAAGGCCAGCAGCCCAATGAACAGGCTCATGGTGAACCCGACCCCGCACAGGAGGGAGAGGCCGTAGAGGTGCCACCATCCGGCATGAGCCGGGCGCTGCGCGAGCCCAAGCTTCACCGCGGCGACCACGGCCCCGAACACGCCGATCTGCTTGCCCACAAATAGGCCGAGAGCCACCCCGAGGGTCACCGGATCGAGCAGCATCTTCGTCGTCATGCCGGCGAACGACACGCCCGCGTTGGCGAACCCGAAGACCGGGAGCACGAGGTAGGCGGACCATGGGTGGATGGCGTGTTCCAGGATATGCAGCGGGGATGTCGGATCGTCCGGCTTGCCGACGCTCAGGCGCAGCGGAATCGTCAGGGCCAGCAGCACCCCCGCGATGGTGGCGTGGATGCCGGACTTCAGCACAAGGAACCACAGGACGGCGCCAAGGACGAGGTAAGGCGTCAGGTTCTTCACCCCGGCCTTGTTCATCCCGAAGAGGAGCGCGAACACAACCGCCGCGCCGCCAAGCATCGGTAGCGACAGGTCGGCGGTGTAGAACGCGGCGATGATAAGGACCGCCCCGAGGTCGTCGATGATGGCGAGCGCGGTCAGGAAGATCTTGAGTGAGACGGGAACGCGCGATCCCAGGAGGGCGAGCACGCCGAGCGCGAAGGCGATGTCGGTGGCGGTCGGGATCGCCCAACCGCGCAGGGTCTCGGGCGAGTGCCGGTTGACCGCGACGTAGACCAGAGCTGGGACGACCATACCGCCGAGCGCCGCCACGCCGGGCAGCACTCGGTCCGGCCAGGTCCGCAGGCGCCCGTCTAGAACCTCGCGCTTGATCTCCAACCCAACCAGCAGGAAGAATACCGCCATCAGACCGTCGTTGACCCAGTGCAGGACGCTAAGGCCACCGACATAAGTCTTGAGGACGGCGAAGTACGCCTCGGACCAGCCAGAGTTCGCGATGGCGAGGGCCAGGGCGGCGCTCGCCATCAGGATCAGGCCACCGGACGCCTCGCCCTGCAGGACGTTGCGAAGGGCCGAGATCGGACGGGGTAGTCGCTTGGGCTCATGCATGGCCTTGGCCTGCCAGCTGTCCGCCCACGGGGCAACCCGTGCGACGGCTCAAGGTTAAGCGCCACGCGGAACCTTCAGCGCACCTTGCGGCTGCGTTCCAGGACGGGCTTGTGACCTTCCGCGTCGAGGGCGCCCGAGGGCGCGATCCCGTCGTTCGGCAGCGAGCGCATCCCCTGTCCGGCGGTGCGGGAGGACGGCCGGTTCGCGGACGGGTCGCCGGCGGCGCGCTTCATCCTCAGCGCACGCCGGGCGTTTCCGCTCAACGCGGTGCGGGCCGCGTCGTGGCGTCGACGCTCGTGCTCCCGGCTCGCCCGCTTGAGGGCAGCGGCCAGGACCGCACCCTTGCGCTTCGTTCCGCCGTTGTCGGTGGCCGGACGTGCGCCGGAGGGAGCGGACTTGCCACGGAACTCGCGACGCTGCTGCTGGGAGATGTCGCGTGCCCGGTCGCGACGCTCGCGCAGGCGCTTGACCAGGTCGGAAAGTGCGCCGTCGTCGAGGCCGCGAAGCGCAGGATGATGGGCCTGCGTGACCATTTCGTGTTCGTCGCCGCTCAACAGGCGTGCCTCGTCCTTGCGGGTCACAGACATCCAAACATTCCTTGAGCGGGGACCGAACCCGACCATTCAGTTCATCGGCCCACCGTCTCTCTGTCAAACGTCCGGTGCGACCGATCCATCCATTACGGAGAAGAGACTGCGCGCGCGAGGGGCGGTAGAGACCCCACATGGACGCCATGAAAAGCCGCCTCAGGGACCTCTACGAAGGAGAGAGCGACCGGGCCCACCGGTTCCGCTACGGCCTACTCGTGTTCGATGTCGCCACCATCCTGTTCATCGTGGTGTCGTCGTTCATGCCCCGGGCACCCCTCATCGAGGGACTCGATGTGGTGATCGGACTCGCCGTGCTCACGGACTTCGTCGCGCGCCTTTCCATTTCGCCGCATCGCGGGCGGGAGTTCCTGCGACCGGCGACCTGGGCGGACATCGTCGCTCTGGTTTCGTTCCTCGCCCCCATTATCGGTGAGGGGGCGGGTTTCCTGCGCATCATGCGGACCCTGCGCCTCCTGAGGACCTACCAGCTCCTCGACCGGCTTCGGTCAGACAGCGTGTTCTTCCGCCGCAACGAGGAGGCGGTGCTGGCCGCCACCAACCTCGCGGTCTTCGTGTTCGTGATGACCGGGGTGGTCTACGCCACGCAGCACCGCTCGAACCCGGCCATCGGCAATTACGTCGACGCCCTGTATTTCACCGTCACCTCACTCACCACGACCGGCTACGGCGACATCACCCTATCGGGCACGTCGGGACGCCTGATCTCGGTCGTGGTGATGCTATGTGGGGTGACGCTGTTCCTGCGCCTGGCGCAGGTCCTGTTCCGGCCCAACAAGGTCCGCCACCCCTGTCCGGCCTGCGCCCTGCAGCGCCACGAGCCGGACGCGGTCCATTGCAAGGCATGCGGGACCGTCCTTTGCATCCCGGACGAGGGTGCCTACTGAGGTGGAGCGGGGCGCCCCTTGGCACTGCCTGAAGCCGGCGGCTTGCTGCCCCATTCACGGTCGGATTTCGGACCGCCTTCGCCATTCGTAGGTCCCTTGAGCTGGCCCGGGACCACGTCCGTGACACGGGTCCAGGTCTGGGTCCCGCAGAGGACGGCTAGAAGGCAGCCCTTAACCGACAGCTTGGAAGGCGTCTCGCTCCAGATGGTCACCGCGTAGGACTTGCCGTTGTCCCCGTTGTAGATCTGGCCCGAGAAACGGTCGTCCTCGCCCGGCTTCAGTCCCAGGATCATCTGGTGCCCGAGCAGGAGACGATCCCGCTTACCGGGGTCAGGGTTCTCTCGGTCGACGCGAGGCAGGCCATTCTCACCGAGTGGCTTGCTGCCCCAGACCACGTAGCCGCACAGGTTCGCGTTGCCCGGTCCGCAGCGCTCAGTCCGGACCCTGGCCCGCTTGTCTTCCGTCAGCCAGGTTCCGGTCGGCTCGGCGGCATGGGCGGGAGCGAACGTCATGCCGGCCATGGCCAGCGAGGCGAGCAAGTGCGTTGCGGATTGCTTCATGCGGGCTGTTGTTCTCGGGCTGTCATGGGTTTCGGAATGGGTACAGGGCCATCCTCGTGAGCCGCCAGCGCGGCACGAGGATGACCGTCGTTCGATCAGTGACCACCGATGGCGAAGGTCGCCCCCGGCTTGTCGTGGGTGCCGACGCGCTCGACCATGGTCGCCGTCGCCGCATTCATGCCGACCACGTCCACCGCGATGCCATGGTGGCGGAACTTCAGGACGACCCGGTCGAGGGCATTGATGGCCGAGATGTCCCAGAAGTGTGCGGCCTGCAGGTCGATCACCACACCCTTGAGGGCTTCCTCCCGAAAGTCGAAGGCGGCGTGGAAGGCCTCCGCCGTGGCGAAGAAGATCTGCCCAGTGACGCCATAGGTGCGCACGTCACCCTCGCCGCGGGACGACCGCACGGCGAAGAACTTCGTGACCTTGTGGGCGAAGAACAGCCCACTCAGGACCACCCCGAACAGGACGCCCTTGGCGAGGTCGTGGGTCGCGACAACGACGGCGACGGTTCCGAGCATGACCACGCTCGACGCCTTCGGGTGGGTGACCAGCGTGCGCAGGGACTTCCACTGGAAGGTGTTGATCGAGACCATGATCATCACCGCCACGAGCGAGGCCATCGGAATCTGCGCCACGTAGGGTCCGAGCGCCACGATGAGGAACAGCAGGAACACGCCGGAGAACAGTGTCGACAGGCGCCCACGGCCCCCCGAGGAAACGTTGATGACGGACTGCCCGATCATGGCGCAGCCAGCCATGCCGCCGAAGAACCCGGAGGTGATGTTGGCCACGCCCTGGCCGGCGCATTCGCGGTTCTTGTTCGAGGTCGTGTCGGTCATCTCGTCGACGATGGCCGCCGTCATCAGGCTTTCCAGCAGTCCGACCATGGTCAGCGTCAGCGAGACCGGTAGGATAATCCAAAGTGTGTCGAGGGTGAACGGCACTTGCGGCAGGGCGACCCAGGGCAGCTCGCTCGGGAGCGCGCCCATGTCGCCGACCTTGTGGATGCCGAGGCCGAGATACATCGAGACTACGGTGAGCAGGACGATGGTGACCAGCGGCGAGGGTACGGCCTTGGTCAGGTACGGCAGGCCGTAGATGATGCCGAGACCGACCGCGGTCATGACGTAGACCGTGGTGCCCTGCCCGAGGAGCTCCGGCATCTGCGCCAGGAAGATCAGGATCGCCAGGGCGTTGACGAACCCGGTGACGACCGACCGCGAGACGAACCGCATCAGGTTGCCCAGCCGAAGCCCCCCGGCGACGATCTGGAGGAGCCCGGTCAGGATTGTGGCAGCGAACAGGTAGCCGACGCCATGGTCCTTGACGAGGCCGACCATGAGGAGCGCCATGGCACCGGTTGCGGCGGAGATCATCGCCGGGCGCCCGCCGGCGAAGGCGGTGACCACGGCGATGCAGAAGGAGGCGTAGAGGCCGACCTTGGGGTCGACGCCGGCAATGATCGAGAAGGCGATGGCCTCGGGGATCAGGGCCAGGGCGACGACCGCGCCGGCCAGGAGTTCACGCGTGACGTTCGGAGCCCATTCGCTCCGGAGGTGTGCGAGGTTCATGATGGGTGGGAGACTTTCGTCGTCCCGCACGCGAAGCGTCATCGATCCGGTGCAGGATGCGCAAGACGATGGGTCGGCCCCCTCGGAGGTCCGCGACACGGTCATCGTCGATTGCGTGGTCCGGCGGATCGGCGGCCGGAAGAGCCACCCGGGGTTTCACCGGGTCCTGTTGGATGAGGGCCCATAGCGCGGTTCAATGCCGCGACGCAACAAGGGATCGGAAACGTCGGTCCCTTCCGAGGGCGCCTTAGCGGTCCGTGGGCAATCGTATCATCTCTACCGCCCCGGCGGCGGCGAGGGTTGCGTTGGCCGCGGTAACGTCACCCGCGTCCGGAGGGGCGACGGGATCGACGGACGCTCCGGTACGCCGGCACAGGCGGGCGAGGTAGGGGAAGTGGTCGGACCCGAAGGCGTCGAGACGTTCGATGGACACCGTCTCGAATCCCCCCTCGTGAAAAATCTGGTCGAGCGGCCAGCGCAGCCAGGACGATCCGGCAATCCAGGTCGCTACGTAGCCGTAGCCGTGACGCGGGTCTACGAGGCCCGAGAGCCGTCGCATCCGCTCGACCGCGATCTCCCACGGGGTCGCGTTGAGGTCGCCCGCCAGGATGCCAGGCTCGACGCGCTCGTTCAGGATGCTCGCCGCCGCGTAGAGTTCGGCGTCCCTGCCGAGGGAGGACTGCCACGGGAGCGGCGGCTTCGGGTGGAGCCCGATGAAATCGATGGTCTCTCCGGTCCTCATGGTCACGCCGGCGACGATGGCCGGCGTCTCCCGCTTCGCGAGATGGCGGATCTCGCCGTTGACAAGGGGCAGGCGCGAATAAAGCTCGATGCCATAGTAGGATCCGGTAATCCGCTTCAGGACGTTCGGCATCCGCTCCCGGAGGGGATCGAGCGCCCCGTCCCACCATGCGTCCGTCTCCATCGCCAGGAACAGGTCGGGGTCGGCCTTTCGGACAGCGTCGAGCAAACCGGGAGCGTTGCGGTTCCCAAGCTGTACGTTCGCAATCAGCACGGACAGCCGTCGGTCCGCCGGGCAGGCCGCCATGTGGCCAGCCACGTCCGGCCGGTACGGCCACAGGATGGCGATGTTGACCACCAGCGCCATCAGGACCGCGGCCCCGGCGATGCCCGTTACCCACCGTGCCTTCGACGGGAAAAGCAGGAGTCCGACACCGACCCCGACGAGCCCAATGGCCCAATACAGGCGCGGAAAATCCAGCAGCCGCACGGCCCACCAGTCGGTTGGGACCAGGGGCAGGAGCGTGCACGCGACCAAAACCGCAGCGGCGCTGAGGGTGACGACGTGGAGGACGCGCCGGATCACGGAACCGGTGCCACCGCCGCTCAGCGCATGTCCTTCGGGAGATGCTGGATCGGGTTCGTCCGCGACGGTGCGCCGTCACCCTGCACGGCCCCGCCCTTCATGACGTCGGTGGAAGACTGGATGGCGCTCGGCGGCGCGACACGACCGTCGCCGCCGTCTTGAGACGTGCCTGTAGGCAAGGTCCCCGGCGTGGGCTGGTCGATCCGGCTGGCCGCGGACTGGGCGAACGCGGGAGCCGCGACGCCTAGGCCAGCGACCATGACCACGAGGGCGACCGCCCGGGGGATTCTGTTCGTCATTGCAGGGTGATGTCCGTTCAGGTTGCCAGCGGGACCGCGATCTTCCAGGCCCCAATGCCTCCGGGTGGTCCGTGTTCCCGCCCCGTCGGACACCCATCCGCGACCGCCATGAGGATTTGGCGCGATCCCCGCCTCGTGAGGCGAAAATCTGGAATGTGTCTGAAACGTTTCCGGGAGGCGTACGTTGAGCCTCCCGATACGACCAGGGCGACGATGTCGAGGCATCGAAATGATCGTCTTCCTCAGACTATCGCCCACGCATTCCCAAATGGAGAGAAGCTTTGTCGTTCCGTAATCTTGCCGCCGCGTTCGCCCTGACCTGCGTTGCCGTTCCTGCCCTGGCCCAGACGCCCGCTCCGGCCACCACCGCGCATTCCGCGTCCGACATGGGCATGAAGATGGCCGACACGGCGACGGTCAAGCTGAAGTTCGTTACCGTGAAGCCGGCGGACATCACTTCGTCGAAACTGATCGGCACGAACGTCTACAACAACAACAAGGAAACGGTCGGAGAGATCGAGGATCTCGTGATCGAGAACGGCAAGACCGTGACCGGCGTCATCGTCAGCGTCGGCGGCTTCCTCGGCCTGGGTGAGCGCTACGTCGTTCTCGACCCATCGACTGTCTCGGTGAGCAACAAGGACAACAAATGGGCCGCCTACGTCGACACCGACAAGGACACCCTCAATAAAGCCCCGAGCTTCGACTACTCCAAGAAGAAGTAGTCTCCCTCGGGTCTGACCGGCCCCTGCGAGACCTGCGAAGGCCCGGACGCCCATTCGGTTGGCGGCCGGGCCTTTTCGTATTCCGTGTTCACGGACCGGCGCGGTCGGGATGCCGGACGTGGTCGCACCCCGTGCTCAGGCCTTGACGCTCGACGGTTCCGGCATCCGGGTCAGCAGCAGGGCCGCGGCCGTCCCGATGGCGCTGGAGACGAGGAACGCCGCGGTGAACCCACTGAGATCGACGATGCTACCGGCGAGCACGTTCGACAGGGCGATGGCGACGCCCTGGACGGTCGCAATGGCTCCCGAGGCGAGGTTGTAGCGGCTCTTGTCCTCCATGAAGTCGGCGATCATCAGCGGCTTGATCGCGCTGTAGAGACCGGTGCTGACCCCCTCCAGGGACTGGACCGCGAACAGCCAGATCGCGTCGTCGGACACCGTGTAGAGCAGCGCCCGGATCGGCAGCATCGCGAAGGCGAACAGGATGATGGGCTTGCGCCCCCACCCATCGGCGAAGCGCCCTACCATGATGGCCATGGGCAGCATCACGACCTGGGCCGCGATAATGGTCGTCGATGTGATCGCGGCCGACCAATTCTCGTGCGCCAAGGAGATCTTCTGGGCGACGAGCGAGGCCATCGGCCCGTTCGCCAACTGAAACAGGAAGATCGACGCGGCGAAGATGAGGAGGGGGCGGTTGGCGACGAGCACCTTGAGCCCTGAGCCGCCCTTCGCCTTGGGCTTTACCTCCTCGGCGAGCTCCTGCCCGACGATGTCGCGTGGGATGGACAGCACCGCGGCTGCGGCGAGGAGCGACAGGGCGGGGACAAGGAAGAAGACCGCCCGGTCCGGGAAGCCGTAGCCGACCAGTGCGATCAGAACGGCGATGCAGACATTGCCTCCGCGGTACCAGGCGCTGTTGCGGCCCATTCTGCGCGACAGGCGCTCCTTCGGAAAGATGCCGAGCGTGAGACCCGCTATGGTCGGGGTGAAGCTGCTGCCCGCCGCGGTCAGGATCGTGAAGGCCACAAGCACCGGCCAGAACTGGGGCCAGATCGCGATCACCGCGGCCCCGGACGACGCAGCTAGTAGAGCCGCCACAATGGCCATGCGCTTGTCCCGTGCGGCGTCGATGACGGCGCCGAGGGGTGCCTGCAGGGCAACTCCGATGAGGCCGGCGACGGTCGTGACCAATCCGACGGTCGTAGCGCTCCACTCCCGGTGCACGAGCAGGAAGACGTTGAGGTACGGGCGTAAGCCGCCGTTCACGTCGACGACCGTGAGGTTGAGCAGGTCGAACTTGCGGGGATGCAGTTTTCCCGCCCCTCCGGCCTCGGCTTCCGGGGACGTCCCGCTCGACTTCATGCTCATGATGCCACCATGCCCGTCCCCCTCTGACGGGAAGCGACGCTTGAGTTGAGATTGCGTTCCAGCCCTCCATGCTGCGGGGGGACCGTCGGGGACGGAGGAGCCACGGACCGCCGGCCAGCTGGCTCATGTTTCGGCGGGGGCAACCGTCCGGGTTGCCCAGGTCGTCCCCAAGACTCGACCGTCAAAGCCCGAGTTGCGCTTTCCGTGTGAGACGTCCGTTGCGGAAGGTCAGGGTGACGTTAGCGCCATACCGACCCGCCCCGCGCCAGGAATAGGTTGCCCTGTGCGTGGCGCCGATTGTCATATGGGTTACCTGCCGGCCCTTGCATCCAAAGATCGTCCGGACCCGCGCCATGCTCATGCCCGTCTCGATGCGGTCGTAGGCCGACCGCGTGGCACGGCATTCCTTCGCCAGTGCGTCCGTGGCGAAGCAGCCGGACGCGAGGAGGGCTGCCATCAGGATGACGGGACGGTCGTTTGGCATGGTGTCCGGTGTCACTGGGGTTGATCGACGAGGTTCGACGATTGCGGGGGGCATCGACCCTATCCGGGTCCGTTCACGGCGTGACCGGCCTTGCCTTCCTGACCGGCGTCGACGTCCGGTCGGACGACGACTTTCAGGTTCTGACGCATGTCCTGGAGATGGTCGACCACCACCCGGTCGCCGTCCGAGAGCCCGTCCAGGATCGCGGTGTCCTCGCCATAGGCATCGCCGGTGGTCACGGGCCGCTGTTGCACCGTGCCGTTCCCGTCAACGACGTAGACGATCTGCTGCGCGAGTTGCGCATCCAGGGACACGGTGGGGACCAGCAGCCTGTCCTTCGTGCCGGTCTGGATCTTGGCGCGTACGAACTGCCCGGGCAGGAAGCGCTCGTCGGTGTTGGGCATCAACGCCCGGACAAGACGACGGGCGGTTCCGGGATCGAAGCGGTTGTCGAGCTGGTAGATCCTGGCCTCGCGAACGGTCTTGCCCTCGGCGTCGAGGACGGCGACCGTGACGCTTCCTTCCTTCATCGCCGCCCGGATGGTCTCGGAGTCCTCCGAGGAAAGGGCCATCTGGATGTCGATCGGATCGAGTTGCACGACCGAGACGAGCTGGGTCTGGTTCTCGATCACGAGGTCGCCGGGATTGATCGTCGAAAGGCTGGCGCGTCCGTCGAAGGGCGCGTTCACGATGGCGTAATCCAGGTTCAGGTTCTGCCTGGCGATCGCGGCCTCGGCCCCCTGGACCTGGGCGACGGCGGAGGTCCGGTTCGATTGCAACTGCTGGAACCGTTGCTCGGTGGCATAGCCCTTGTCGGCCAGGGACTCGGTGCGGTCGACCTCCGCCTGGGCGAAGGTGAGCTGCGCCTGTGCCTGCGACGCCTGGGACTTCGCTGTCTGCAGTGCGACCTCGAAGGGACGTGGATCGATGCGGAACAGGACCTGCCCCTTCTTCACGTGTCCGCCCGGCTCGAAGGGCCGCTCCGTCACGTTGCCAGTCACCCGGGCCTGCAGGGTCGCGTCCTGCTGCGCGATGATCGTGCCGGTGTACGTGAAGGCGATGGGCACCTGGCTCTTGCGGGCGACGATGACCCGGACCTCCAGGGGAGGCTCCTCGGCCTTCACGCCTTTCTTCTTGCCGACGAATGGCAGGGCGGCCACGATCCGGTCCGGCGAGGGGCGCCCGGCCATGTACCAGCCACCCGCGCCCAGCAGGACGATCAGTCCCGCCCCGAAACCGTATCCGACTGCTGCCCGCACCAACGATGCTCCTTAAGATCGATGAGGCCGGCCTCCGCGACCGCCCAGCGCGAGAGGAACACGCCTGGGGACGAGACGTTGCATCGCGGGGTCCACGCATCCGGCCCTGGACCGGAAGCCACGTTCCCGCATGTTTGCCCGCTTCGTCGACCGGCCGGTGCTCGCCGGCGTCATCTCCGTGCTCATCACGCTGATCGGCGCCGTCGCGGGTCTCACCCTGCCGATTGCGCAGTTCCCGGAGATCGCCCCGCCGATCATCAACATCCAGGCGACGTATCCCGGCGCCAGCGCACAGCAGGCCTATGACGCCATCGCGATCCCGCTGGAGCAGGAGATCAACGGCGCGCAGAACCTTCTCTACATCAGCTCGACCAGCAACACCGACGGCAGCGTCAGCATGGACGCGACCTTCGACGTCGGCTCGGACCTCGACGCCGCCGCAGCGGAAGTCCTGACCCGCGCGAACCGTGCAGAGGCCAAGCTGCCGCCCTCGGTGAACGCGCAAGGCCTCGAAATCACGAAGAGCTCGCGACAGCGCCTCGGCAACATCGTGCTCTACGCCGACGAAGGCTCCCCCTACGACGAGCTGTTCCTGGCCAACTGGGCCGAGACCCAGGTGATCAAGCCGCTGCGTCGGGTGCAGGGCATGGGCCGCATCGTTAACTTCTCGAACAAGCGTTACGCCATGCGCGTGTGGCTCGATCCGATGAAGATGGAGGCCCTCGGGATCAGCCCCGGCGCGGTCACTGACGCCATCAGCCAGCAGAACGCGCAGATCACCACCGGCACCCTCGGCAAGCCGCCGGTCGACCAGGCCACCGCCTTCGAGTTGCAGCTCGTCACCCAGGGACGCTTGCGTAAGCCAGAGGAGTTCGGGAACATCCTCCTGCGTGCCAATCCGGACGGGTCCGTGGTGCGTATCCGGGATGTCGCCAGGGTCGAGCTGGGATCCGAGCAATACGGCGTTCGGTCGAGCTTCGACGGTTCGGCGTCCGCCACGCTCGGCCTCTACCAGAACCCCGACGCCAATGCTGTCCAGGTGATGGATGGCGCCCGCGAAACGATGAAGGACCTCGCCAAGCGCTTTCCGCCGGGACTGAAGTATCGCATTGCCCTCGACCGGACCGAGTTTGTGAAGGAGGCGATCTTCGAGGTGGTGCGGACGCTGTTCGAGGCGCTCGCCCTCGTGGTGATCGTCACCTACCTCTTCCTCCAGAACTGGCGCGCCACCCTCATCCCGGCCATCGCGGTCCCGGTGGCGCTGGTCGGCACCTTCGGGCCGATGGCCCTGCTCGGCTTCTCGTTCAACACCCTCAGCCTGCTTGGCATGGTGCTGGCGGTGGGCCTCGTCGTCGACGATGCCATCATCGTCGTCGAGAACACCGAGCGCCTGATGGACGACGGCATGGCGCCGCGCGAGGCCTCGCGGGAAGCCGTCACGGAGGTCGCCGGGCCGGTCATCGCCACCACCCTGGTCCTCGCCGCCTTGTTCGTGCCGGTGGCCTTCATCCCCGGTCTCACGGGCAAACTCTACAATCAGTTCGCCCTGACCATCGCCATCTCGGTGATGATCTCCGCGGTGGTCTCGCTCACCCTCACACCGGCGTTATGTGGCCTGATCCTCAAGCACCGCGACCATGGGGCGAAGGACGAGAGCCTGTGGCGGGCTCCCCTGCGCTGGTTCAATCGCGTGCTGGATGGGGCAAGCCGTCGTCTCGTCAGTGCTATTGGTTGGCTGACTGGTCATGTCGCCCTTGTCGCCATCGCCTTCGTCGCCTTCGCGGCCCTGACCGTGTGGATGACAATGGCGCGGCCCTCCGGGTTCGTGCCGGACGAGGATCAGGGCTACTTCTTCGCCGACGTGGTCCTGCCCAAGGGGGCCTCGGTGGCCCGTACCAACGTGATGGTCGACCGTCTCGGGCAAGCGCTGCGCGAGATCCCGAGCGTGGAGCACACCATCGGCGTGACCGGGCGCAGCATCCTGGCCGACGCCATCGCGCCGTTCTACGGCTTCCAGATCCCGACGCTGAAGCCGTGGGGTGAGCGTACCGAGAGCGTGAACGACGTCATCGCCACGGTTCAGGAGCGCTTCAAGCACGATCCCGATGGGAAGGTTCGGGTGGTGAACCCGTCCCCGCTTCCCGGCCTCGGCTCGCGCAGCGGCCTGACCCTGGAACTCCAAGATCGCAGCGGCACCGGCGGTCTCAAGCTGGCGCAGGCCGCCAACCGCTTCATCGCCGAGATGGAGAAGCTGCCGTCGGTTGGGCGTGCGATTCCCACCACGACTTACGGCGTTCCGCAAATGCGCCTGGAGATCGACCGGGCCAAGGCGGAGCAACTCGGCGTGCCCCTGCAGAACCTTTTCGACGCGCTAGGCACCTACGTCGGTTCGAGCTTCGTGAACCTCTTCAACCGCTTCGGATACGTCTATCAGGTCTACGTCCAGAGCGAGGCCTCCGGCCGCCGTACCATCCAGGACGTGGAGGCGCTGACGGTCCTCAACAGCCGCGGCGAGCCCGTGCGGGTCGGTTCGCTGATCCAGACCAGTTTCGTCACCGGTCCGACGGCGGTCCTGTCCTACAACACCTATCCCACCATCGAGATCGCGGTGGACACCGCCACCGACGCTAGTTCCGGAACGGCCATCGCTGCCATCGAGGCGCTGGCCGACGCCAAGCTACCCTCGACCTACGCGGTGGAATGGACAGACGTCGCCTATCAGGAAAAGATTGCCGGCGGCTACGCGCCCCTGATCTTCGGCCTCGGCACCCTGATGATCTTCCTCCTCCTGGCCGGGCAGTACGAGTCCCTGCGCTTGCCCTTCGTGATCCTTCTCGGGACACCGATTGCGATCTTTGGCGCCGTCGCCTTCCTGGCGATCCGGGGCTTGGCCCTCGACATCTTTGGGCAGGTCGGGCTGCTGCTTTTGGTCGGGCTGGCCGCCAAGAATTCGATCCTGCTCGTCGCCTTCGCCGAAGACCTGCGCAAGCAGGGCGAGGACGTGCTCAAGGCCGCGCAGGACGCCGCGCGCCTGCGCATGCGCCCGATCCTGATGACGTCGTTCGCCTTCATCATGGGATCGGTGCCGCTCGCCATCGCCAGCGGCGCAGGCGCCAACGCCCGGGTGTCGATGGGCACCGTGGTCATCGGCGGCCTACTGGTGGCCACTTTCGTCACCCTGTTCGTGACGCCGACCTTTTACGTTGCCTTCGAGCGTCTGTTCGGCAAGGACGACCAGGAATCTGCTCGTACCAAAAACGACCGGGTATCATCTCAGGCCTCTGAGGCAGCCGGAGGCTAGCGGTCGTTGATTTTCGTGATTCGGCACGAGGTTCATCAGGTCGAAGGCTTGGCAGATGGGGCCCCTTGCATCCTCGCGAGGATCTTGCCCTACGTGACCGGGCTCCACTCCGAGCAATCAACGCCGACGTCGAGGCTTGTCCGGGTAGTCGGCCTGCACGACGGGCAAGAAGCGCCGGGTGACCCGCTGGGAGCACGATGACGTGCTGGCGATGGTGCAGCACCGATTGAACGGCGATCCGCTGGCCATGCGGGTCCGGCGCGAGACTGTCGAGCATCCCTTCAGCACGCTGAAGGCGCGGATGGGGGCCACGCACTTCCTGACCAAGACCCTGCCGCGCGTCTCGACCGAGATGGCGTTCCATGTCCTCACCTACAATCTGACGCGGGCTCTCAACATCCTGGGAAGCCGGAAGCACCTGGCGGCGATCCCCACCTGAGCGGGGGCTTGGATCTCTCGCCGAAGAGGCCGGAAAACTGTCTAGGAGGCGCTTTCTAATAAAAATGGGTCGTCTCCCGACCGCAAAAACCCGTTCGACGCGATGAACATCTCATTCTCAAGAGACCGGGACGTCACCCGACCGCAAAGTCCCAATCCCAAAGTTTTGACACGGCTTGGACTCTGTTCGGATCCTCGGAGGGTCTGCTTGCAAGCTCTTGGTAAAGCAGTGTTTCAAGATTGGATTGTTGCTAATCCGCGTTCGGACAGAAAGTTGCCTGAGTAGCCATTCGCCTCTTATCACAGTTCCATGGCACCCGTGAAAGTTGTTAATATATGATAGCGCCTTTGGGCAGTTACTGCTCTATGTTGGAAAAATCGTCAGTCGTTCCGACACAGGTGCTGATGCCTGGGAGAGCCGCGCGCTTCCGCCTGCAATGCAAGGCGAAGCCACATGGCCTCGAAGTCCCTCCATTTGCTCCAGCCGATGATCACCAAGCTGGAGAGCATCTCCCCCCTCACGGAGGAGGAGCGCCAAGCCGTTGAGAGCTTGCCCGTTAGGGCTCAAGCTCTCAGAGCGGATCATGATATTATCCGCGATGGCGAGACGGCCACGCAGTGCTGCCTCATCCTCGATGGCTGGGCCTGCCGCTACAAGATCATGGGCGAGGGTAAGCGCCAGATCTTCTCCTTCCACATTGCCGGTGACATCCCGGATCTGCAGAGCCTGCACATCCCGCTGATGGATCACAGCCTCGCCACGAAGACGGATGCTACCGTGGCCTTCATCCCCCACGAGGCACTGCGGGATCTCATTTACCGCTTCCCACGCCTCGCCGCCGTGCTGTGGCGCGACACATTGGTGGATGCAGGGATCTTCCGTGAATGGATGGCGTGCATGGGGCGGCGTTCAGCCTACGAACACCTCGCCCACCTCTTCTGCGAGTTGTACCTCAGGCAGGAGGCCGTGGAGTTAGCTAGTAAACACCGCTGTGCCCTGCCACTGACGCAGGCTGAACTCGGGGATGCCACTGGCCTGTCCACCGTGCACATCAACCGCACGCTGCAAGAGATGCGGGGCAACGGAATAATTACCCTCCGTAGCAACACGTTGGCCATTCTGGCCTGGGATGAGCTTGTCCGCGCTGCTGAGTTTGATGAGGCCTACCTACACCTGCGGAGACGATCAGCCGAATGATCCTTCACATCCCGCCGGTACGGAGATCATCAGCCTGCCAACGTCGTCGTCCAGTCCACTGGGAAGGAGCCGGTTGCAAATGTCCGCTTCAGAGCGGGATCGGTCCGTCCGCTCTACGACCGAGTTGGGTGGATTTTTGCCGGTCCGCTTTCGCAAGGCAGAATGAAAAAAGCAGCTGTTCAGCCCGGTATCGGAGGTGCGCAGGTTTGCGCCACTTCCGGACCCTCGATTGGAGTCGCCGCAATGCCGCTCACAATCTCTCCCCAGTCATTGATCGAGAGATAAAATCCCGGCAGTCACGATATCCTCAGCCAAGAACAGGTGTGACGACGCAGCTGCGCGAATAGGGGTGTCGCAGGTGCGACACCGTCCCGGGGAGCTGCTAGTGGCACCCGATGGCCGCCAAACACTCCCGACACATTGCCCTGACCGAACCGCTGATTGCCTACGTCGAAGGGCAGGTCGCCAAGGGGGACTACACATCCATCAGTGAGGTCGCCAGGTCGGCGCTTCGGCTTCTGATCGCACACGACGAGGCGAAGGCCCATCGTGTGGCTGCACCGAGCAGGTCCGCCCATGGCCGGGTCTGAGAACGTCGTCGCGGAGGCCGCCCGCGATCCGGCCAGGCTCGCGACGCTCGCCGGTTACGGCATCCTCGACACCGAGGCCGAGCGGGGCTTCGATGACATCGTGCTGCTCGCGTCCCGGATTTGCGGCACGTCGGCCGCGCTGGTCAGTCTCGTCGCCGGCGACCGGCAGTGGTTCAAGGCCCGCGTCGGTTTCGACCCCTGCCAGACCCCGCTGTCGCAATCGATCTGCGCCCACGCCCTGCGGCAGCCCGGCCTGCTGGTCATCCCGGATCTTGCCGCCGACCCTCGGACCCGGAACAACGCGCTGGTCACCGGGGAGCCCCGGCTGCGGTTCTATGCCGGCGCGCGGCTGGAGACGCCGGAGGGCCTTCCGCTTGGGACCCTGTGTGTGATCGACGGGAAGCCCCGCCCCGGGGGGCTGACGCCCGAACAGGCCGAGGCCCTGGAGGCGTTGGGGCGGCAGGTCATGGCGCAGATGGAACTGCGCCGGTCGATGGCGGCGCGCGACGATGCCCTGCGCACAGCCCGGGAGGCGGACGTCCGCCACGGCCAGATCCTCGACAGCGCCCGCGACTACGCCATCGTGACCACTGACCTCGACGGCCTCGTGACCGGTTGGAGCGCCGGCGCCGAGGCCATCCTCGGCTGGTCCGAGGCCGAGATGCGCGGCAGGCCGGCACGGCTGTTCTTCACCGAAGAGGACGCTGTGGACGGCGCGCCCGAGCGCGAGATGCGCGTCAGTCGCCAGGAGGGGCGCGGCAACGACGAGCGCTGGCACGTGCGCAAGGACGGCTCGCGGTTCTTCGGCTTGGGCGAGATGATGCCGCTCCGCGCCGACAACGGCACGCATGTCGGTTATCTCAAGATCCTGAGGGACCGGACGGACCAACGCCTGGCCGCCGAGGCGCTCAAGCGGCAGACCGACCTGCTCCAGACCGTCACGGACCACGTCAGCGAGGCCGTGTTCCAGCTCGACCGCGACGGTCTAGTCACCTTTGCCAACCCGACGGCGCATGTCCTGCTCGGATGGGACGCCGGTACCCTGGTCGGGCAGGACCTGCACGAGGCTGCCCACCACCACCATCCGGACGGGCGCCCGTTTCCGGCGTCGGAATGCGGCTTCGTGCACGCCATCCGAGAGGGGAAGACCCTCCGGCAGCGCGACGCCACGTTCTTCCATCGCGATGGGACGCCCATCGAGGTCGTTTGCTCAAACGCCCCCGTCCTCCAGGGCGGGACGGTGGTCGGAGCCGTGCTCACCGTCTCCGACGTCACCGGCCGGCGCCTGGACGAGCGTCGCCTCAGGGAGGTCAACGCCGAACTGGAGCGGCGGGTCGCGGAGCAGCACGCATCCGAGACGCGGCAACGCTTCCTGCTCGACCTGACCGATACCCTTCGCGACCAGGGCGGCCCGCGTGGGCGGATGCAGGCGGCGGTGGACGCCCTCGGACGCCACCTCGGCGCGAGCCGGGTCGGCTACGGCTTCGTCGAGGAGGACGGCGTATCCGTCACCCTAGGCACCGAGTACGTCGACGGCGTCGCGACGCTCGCCGACACCTACCCCCTCGAAGCGTTCGGGCCGGGCAACATCGCCAACCTCAAGAAGGGTCGGACGTCGGTCTATCCCGACGTCGAGGCGGATGCGGACACGGCCGGCCTGGGGATGGAAGCCTTCGGCATCGGCGCCATCGTCGCCGTACCCCAGGTCCACGAGGGACGCCTCCGGTCCATCGTCTACGTGAACCAACGCGAGCCGCGGGCCTGGACGCCCGACGAGGTCTCGCTGGTCGAGGAGGTCTCGGCCCGGATCTGGGACGCCGTCGAGCGCGTCCGCGCCCAGGGCGCGCTGCGGGCTCTGAACGAGACGCTGGCGGCCCAGGTCGCCGAGCGTACCAAGGAGCGAGACCGCATCTGGCACGTGAGCCAGGACATGCTCGGCGTCGCCGACGCGAACGGGATCTGGGTGAGCATCAACCCAGCCTGGCACCGTATCCTGGGATGGGACTACCACGACATCGTCGGAAAGACGTCGGAGTGGCTCGAACATCCCGAGGATCGGGAGAGGACGCGGGCTGAGGTCGAGCGCCTCGCCGACGGTGCGCTCACGCTGGCATTCGAGAACCGTTTCCGGGCGCGCGACGGAGGGTATCGAACCCTGTCCTGGACGGCCGTTCCAGTGGAAGGGCTGCTCTACTGCGTCTCCCGCGACGTCACCCTGGAGAAGGAGCGCGCCGCCAGCCTGCTGCAGGCCGAGGAGGCGTTGCGGCAGTCTCAGAAGCTGGAGGCCGTCGGTCAGTTGACCGGGGGCGTCGCGCACGATTTCAACAATCTGCTCACGGTCATCAAGTCATCGACCGACCTGCTCAAGCGCCCCAACCTTTCCGAGGGTCGGCGGGCCCGGTACGTCGGCGCGATCTCCGACACCGTCGACCGGGCGGCCAAGCTCACGGGTCAGCTCCTCGCCTTCGCCCGCCGACAGGCGCTGCGGCCTGAGGTGTTCGATGCCGGCCGCAGCGTGAGGGCCATCGGTGAGATGGTCGGCACCCTCACCGGCGCTCGGATCGCAGTCGCGATCTGCGTCGGCGACGAGCCCTGCCATATCAACGCGGACCCGAGCCAACTTGACACCGCCCTCGTCAACATGGCGGTCAACGCCCGTGACGCGATGGAGGGGGAAGGGAGACTCGACATCGTCGTGGAGGCGGTAAGCCTCGTGCCGGCGATGCGGTCTCATTCCGAGCGGACCGGCAACTTTGTCCGGATCGCGCTGACCGACACCGGTTCCGGCATCCCGGCCGACCAGATCGACCGGATCTTCGAGCCGTTCTATACGACCAAGGGCGTCGGCCAGGGCACCGGCCTCGGCCTATCCCAGGTGTTCGGCTTCGCCAAGCAGTCGGGCGGCGAGGTCGTGGTCGAGAGCGAGGTCGGACGCGGCACCACCTTCTCGCTCTACCTCCCGCGTGCGGACACCGATTCCGGCGTACCCGAAGAAACCGCGTCCGTTGACAAGGTCGTCGACGGACGCGGGACCCACGTCCTCGTGGTCGAGGACAACCGCGAGGTCGGGACTTTCTCGACCCAGACCCTCCAGGAACTCGGCTACGGCACCCATTGGGTAACAAACGCCGACGACGCCCTGGCGGCGTTGGCAGCAAGCCCCGGCGGCTACGATGTCGTGTTCTCCGACGTGGTCATGCCGGGCATGAACGGCGTCGAACTCGGACGCGAGGTGCGACGGCTGTTTCCCGGCCTGCCGGTGGTGCTGACCAGCGGCTACAGTCAAGTGCTGGCCGAGGAAACCGACCACGGCTTCGAACTCCTTCAGAAACCGTATTCGGTCGAGGCGTTGTCGCGCATCCTCCGCCGGGCCGCCTCCAAACGTCGGCGACGCCGGGCGGCGCCCGATCATTACGAGCAGCCCTGAAACGAGTAGTTGAAACCTAACGCTTGGTACCGACCGCTCGGGGTCAACGTCCGCCAGCCTGCTCTACGGCTAGGGTGAGTCGCGACCCAATCGTCCATTCTACGACAGGCTTGGGTGGGTGAACGAACCCGCTCACGCGGGATGGGTGGCAGCTTCGAGGTTTTCGGATTGAGACGAGCGCCCTGCGCTGATTGAGCATTGCCCGGCCTGGGCGGACGATCGTGGCTCCCTTCATCCGAGTGGAGCCATCCCATGACCATCCTTGCCGTTCCCGCCGCTGCCGTCGGCTCGCTTCGTCAGCGCCTGACCGACGACATGACCCTGCGCCGGTTCTCCCGTGAGACGCAGCGCAACTACATCCGCGACGTCGGGCGTCTGGCGACGTTCCTGCGGCGCTCGCCCGACACGGCGACCGTCGATGACCTGCGCCGTTTCCAGATCGCGCAGCAGGAGGTCGGCCTCGGGGTGCCGACGATGAATGCCATCGTCTCGGCCCTGCGGTTCTTCTTCGTCCATACGATCGAGCGGCCCGACCTCGCTCGCAGGCTGGTCCGCCTCAACCATCCGCGCCCGCTGCCCGACGTCCTGAGCGCCGACGAGGTGCGCCGGCTGCTCGGCGCCACGGTCTGCCTCAAGCATCTGGCGGCCCTGTCGGTCGCCTACGGTGCGGGACTGCGGGTGGCCGAAGTCGCGGCGCTCAAGGTCGGCGATGTCGACTCGACGCGCATGCTCCTGCGGGTCGAGCGTGGCAAAGGCGGGCGCGACCGCAACGCGATGCTGTCCGCCGATCTTCTGGGTCTCCTGCGGCGCTGGTGGACCGAGGGACACCGGCGGGGCGTCCTGCATCGCGAGGGTTGGCTGTTTCCCGGACAGGACTGGGCCCGCCCGATCAGCACGCGCCAGCTTCACCGCATCGTGGTGGAGGCGGCCCGGTCGGCCGAGATCCCCAAGCGTGTCGGTCCCCATACCCTGCGCCACTCCTTCGCCACCCACCTCCTGGAGGACGGCGTCGATATCCGCGTCATCCAGGTCCTGCTGGGACACGCCCGGCTCGACACCACTGCGCTCTACGCCAAGGTCGCCACCCGGACGGTGCGGGCCGTGACGAGCCCGCTCGACAGGCTTGCCCTGTTCCATGGGGAGGGACCCGCGCCAGGTTGAGGCGATGCCCGCCGCGATCGAGCTGGCCGACGTCTTCCGTGCCGCCGGTCCCGCCTATCGCGCCGATGGGGCTGGGCACCTGAACCTGGCCGCGCTCAAGGTGATGGCGGCGGTCGAGCAGTGCCGCACGGCCAGCCTCGGCGGCCATGTCGAGGGCTGCGACGCGTGCGGCCACCTGCGCGTCGCCTACAACTCCTGCCGCAACCGGCATTGCCCACGCTGCCAGGGCGCGGCGGCGCGCGACTGGCTCGCCGCGCGCGAGGCCGACCTGCTCCCGGTCGGCTACTTCCACGTCGTCTTCACCCTGCCCGCCGAGATCGCCGCCATCGCCTTCCAGAACAAGGCCGCCGTCTACGACCTGCTGTTCCGGGCAGCGAGCGCGACCATGACGCGAATCGCCGCCGACCCGAAGCATCTCGGTGCCCGCATCGGCCTCACCGCCGTGCTCCACACCTGGGGCTCGGCCATGACCCACCATCCCCATCTCCACATGATCGTGCCCGGCGGCGGCCTCTCGCCGGACGGGACCCGATGGGTCGCGTCGCGCCCTGCCTTCCTCCTGCCGGTGCGGGTGCTGGGCATGCTGTTCCGCCGCCTGTTCCTCGAAGGGCTCGCCGCCCTCCACGAGGCCGGGACGCTCGCCTTCTTCGGCACCCTGGCCCCACTCTCCGACGCCAAGGCCTTCGTCCGCGCGCTCGCCCCGGTGCGCGGTAAGCGCTGGGTCGTCTACGCCAAGCCGCCCTTCGCCGGACCGAAGGCCGTGCTCGCCTATCTGTCGCGCTACACCCACCGCGTGGCCATCTCCAGCCGGCGCATCATCGCCTTCGACGGGAAAAACGTCAGCTTCCGCGTCAAGGACTATCGGCGCGCCGAGGGCGGGCAGGCGCGGGTCATGCCCCTGTCCGCCACGGAGTTCATCCGGCGCTTCCTCGTCCATGTCCTGCCACGCGGCTTCCACCGCATCCGGCACTACGGCTTCCTCGCCGGCTCGAACCGGAAGGCCGGTCTGGCCCACATCCGCGCGATCCTCGGCACACCGCCCCCGCCGCGATCCACCGACCCTGAACCGGACACCCGAGCCGCTGCGACCGACGTTCGAGCGCCTTGCCCCCGCTGCGGCGGTCCCATGACGATCGTCGGCTCCTTCGCAGGCTGGTACCAGCCGCGCGGGCCGCCGTTCAGCCCCGCACCGAACCGGGCGTGTACGCCATGACCCGGTATAGCCTAGCACCACCACACATCCGAGGAGGCGCACCTCGGGGTACGCCTATCCGCGTGCCGAACGCCGGAATGGTCTTCACGAACGCTGTCGCCCGACCCTGTCGCGCTCCGCCAAAGGCCGGAGACCGGGCAATCCGGGAGCGCTCAGGTACCCAGGCGCCGGTAATCACGCGCCTTCCGTCCCTCGTTGGGGACGACGGTCTACCAAAATCTCCATAGCTCTGCGCCCGCCATCCCGCGGGTTCGTTCTTCCACGACTTTCGTACGCCTCGCGGCGCCCGAAACTCTTCAGGTTTTGGGACTGTCCGCTCGCAAGGAGCAATGCATCGAAGCGGACTTCGCCGCTCCGCTTGCTCGCTGCTAAACGAGACCGTGTGGCGAGAAAACAAGCCGCATCCCCCATTCCCGTCATGAGGCGCGCTCAGTCGCCTTTCCTCGACGGGCGAGTTCTTCTTGGCTGACGGGATACCTGTGAACCAGCGTGGAAGCATGACCTGTCACGCTACTCTGCTCAAATTACTGCGATAAATGTTGAAAACGCTCGAAAGATGGGATCACGATCGACGCCGATCACGACCCCACCCAAAAACGGAATTTGCTTGTCTTATGAGATTCTTGAGGACGAAATGGCTTGGGTCATCCTTCGATGCCGATTCGCACCCCGTTTCATAACCCGCATAGCGGGGCTTTGGGCCATGCGCTGCCCTCATCGCAGCCCTGAGGAATGATCTTGAACCACCACCCTTTTGGGGCATCAAGCGGCAAGACAGCGAGTTATGAAACGGGGTCTAGACTGAATCGCATGCGGGACAGTTCCTTGCGGGTCGCTATTTTTAGCAGAAATCAGCCTTACAATTTCACCGTTTCGAAGAGCGAAAATTGTTGATTGAGCGGTCAATTGACTGAATATGAAAAGCAATATAATTTTCGCCAGAAACTCGAATTGTGATAGAAATTATGCTTTCTGAAAACTGATATCGCGCTCGCCTTGCAGACAAGCACAAGCCTCTTTTGAAAGACGCGTGCGTCGACATCCTTGCTGCTTCAATCTATTTATACTGTAAAATACCGTGGGGAGGAGAGCAATCATGCTGATTCTGCCGAAAGTGAATGAACCGGCGTTTGAACCTCGGAACAAGTTCCCGGCCTTATACTGGAACCATGTCGCGCTACAGATGAACCGGGTGACACATTCACTTGGTGGTCCGCACACCGGTCCGACCATGAGTTCGCGTGCGCTGGGGCTGCTTCATCTATCGATGCACGACGCCTTCTTCGGCATCCTAGATTCGACGCTGCTGACCGCAGATCGCCGACACGAACCCTATCTGGCAGCGCTTCGTGAGAATGTTCCCGGCCCCGGCGGCACCTCGATCACTGGGCTTGAGAAGCGCAAGAACGAGATCGGGCTAGGTGCGACTGACAATATGCTGGCGCATGCCAACGCTGCATTGACGGGCGCTGCAGTCACCGTGCTTGACCGCCTCTACCGGACTACTGGACCAGGCGTCTCTGTGATCGCAACCGACACGCTCGTCCGTACGCTAGGCGGCCTTATCTCTGATTATGCGAAGCACATCGATGTCCTAGGCAAGCCGCACCGCTTCGGCGTAAGCATCGCTGAGACGGTTCTCGATCACATTGCGGTGAAGCCTGGCGAAATCGGCGCCGACGCCGGTCGCTACGAGCCGCGGCAGGAACGCTATTTCTTTCGCGACGAACCTAGCCACCCCGTCCGACTTGATCCGATCAACCCCAACGATCCGGCGGGAGGGACTAAGCCGATCCGCGTCTATCACGGTCCGTTCTACGGCACGACTGTGCGCAGCTGTGCCGTCCACAACGACGCCGCGCACCAGATCGCGCCGCCGCCAGTCGGACCGCATGCTATCACGCCACAACCGGCGATATACGAGTCAGCACTGAAGGAGGTCGTAAAGCTGGGCGGCGCAGCGGGGCTGCCCTCGACCAATCGGACGCCCGACAATACGGTAGCCGCGCTCTACTGGGCCTACGATGGCGCGAACCTGATAGGCACGCCGCCACGCCTCTACAACCAGATCGTGCGAGAAGTTGCTTGGCGTCAGCTGCACCAGGGGTCGGCCGCCCCCAACCTTACCCAAGCCGATGACCATGCCGATCTCGTCCGCGTCTTCGCTCTTTGCAATGCCGCGATGACCGATGCGGGCAAGTTCGCATGGAAGGAGAAGTTCAAATACGAATTCTGGCGTCCCTTGAGTGGCGTACGCGAGCATGACGCCGAAAGCGGCCCAGCGGCGACACCGCCGGGCGCCGATCACCTACAACTCGACGCCGACCCCTTCTGGCTGGCGCTTGGTGCGCCGGAGACGAATTCGAATCTGATCTCCTTTAAACCCCCCTTTCCCGCCTATCCCTCTGGCCACGCGACCTTCGGCGCGGCGTGCTTTCAAATGATGCGACTGTTCTACAAGACGCCGGGCGCCCTCGCGCAGACGCCGGACGAGCTGGGCTTCAGCTTCGTGTCCGACGAACTCGACGGCGTATCGCGCGATCTCTACCAACGCTATGACGCGACCCGCCCATTGGAGGATCAGCCTGGGCTGGTTCGTACGCGGATCGTGCGCAAATTCGGGTCGCTGTGGCGTGCGATCTTTGAAAATGCGTTCAGCCGTATCTGGCTGGGGGTCCATTGGAACTTCGATGCCTTTGCTGCCACCGACGGTGTAGGGAAGTACGACACGCCGGAGCAGATCACCTACACCAACGTCTACAGCAGCAACCGCACAAATGACACCGCTTACCCCATAGGGGGCGTGCCGCTGGGACTTGGCATCGCCAATGACATTTTTGCCACCGGGCTGACCGAACCGATCGCGACTGGCACGTCGGCGATGTTGCCGTTGAACATCGAAGCCGCTGTCAAGGCATCAAACACCGCCACTACTCGCGCGGCACGCCTGCAATAGGAAGTAATTATATTAGAGCAAGATCCTAAGTAAGAGGGAGGAGCACGCATAGTTCCACTCCCTCTTGACTCCGAAATGGTATTGTCGGTGGCAGGTCACCTCGTGGTGCTCTGGTAGCCGTATCGGGGCGAGAAATGGGGTGAGGAGCAATTCTGTGAATCGGCGTCGAAGCATGACCTGTCACGCTACTCCGCTTAGGTTGCTGCAAAATATGTCGAAAACGCTCAAGAGGTAGGGTTACGATCGGCGCCGATCGTAACCCTACTCAAAACGGAATTTGCGTGTCTTATGAGGTTCTTAAGGGTGGAACGGCTGGGATTATCCTTCGATGATGATTTTCAGTCGCCTAAGCGCTGCTTCTTGGGTGGAGCCTGATGCCTGCTTTCCACCCCGAATCTAATTGGCCATGAAGCCGACGAACGACTGCTATAGTGAAGCGCCGACAGCGATCTAAACGACCAGCTTGGGTCGGAAGCGGCTGCTCGAACAGTCAAGCAGATTGAGTTCCGACCCTAATCCGAAGCGACGACCGCTAATCCCTACGGCCCAAACGGCGTGACGACGAGCGCGGGTGTGCCTGGACCCGAGATGGATGTCCCTGCATCCTGCGTCGAAGGCGGGTTCGCGACCCGCCGGCACGGCGAGCGATGCGTCCCCATATGAGGACCGTAGAGACAAGCGAGGATGGACGATGACGGACGAGAGGGCGGTACTCGCGGGCGGTTGCTTCTGGGGTATGCAGGACCTGATCCGGCGCCAAGAGGGGGTCGTGGCGACACGCGTTGGATACTCGGGGGGCGATGTTCCGAATGCGACCTATCGCAATCATGGCACCCACGCCGAAGCCATCGAGATCACCTTCGATCCGGCTCGGACGAGCTTTCGGCGGATGCTGGAGTTCTTCTTCCAGATCCACGACCCCACGACCCCGAACCGCCAGGGCAACGATCGCGGCTTGGGCTACCGTTCGGCGATCTTCTACGTCGACGACGACCAGCGTCGCGTTGCCGAGGACACCATCGCGGACGTCGACGCGTCCGGGCTCTGGCCCGGGAAGGTGGTCACCGAAGTCGCGCCGGTCGGGCCGTTCTGGGAGGCCGAGCCGGAGCACCAGGATTATCTGGAGCGCCGGCCCGACGGGTACACCTGCCACTTCGTGAGGCCGAACTGGACGCTGCCGATCCGGATTAAGGCGCCTGAAGTCGCCTGAGATGTCACTCCGGGGGCCGTGCGATGTCGCATGGCCTCCCTCAATCGCACACGGCCGCCGGCGATGCCGACGACCGTGATACGGCATCGATTAGAGGACGGGCATTCCACCCGCCACGGTCACCAAGGCACCGGAAGTGTAGCTGCTCTCGTCGGAAGCCAGCATCACGTAGGCCGAGGCAAGCTCGGCCGGCTGACCTGGGCGTCCGAACGGCACCTTGGAGCCGAACGACTTCACCGAGTCCTGATCCATGCCGGAGGGGATGAAGGGCGTCCAGATCGGTCCCGGCAGCACGCCGTTCACGCGGATACCCTTCTCGGATAGCAACTGAGCGAGGCTCAACACCATGTTGCTCAGGGCGCCTTTCGTGGCGCTGTAGGCGAGTAGCGACGGCATCGGGTGCTTGGAGTTCACGGACGAGGTGAAGATCACCGAGGCGCCAGGCTTCATGTGGGCCATGGCCGCCTTCGTCACGTAGAACGGGCCGAAGACGTTCGTACGGAAGTGGTCCTCGAACACCGCGTCCTCGATGCCGTCCAGCCCTTCGTTCGGCTGCTGGAAGGCGCCGTTGTTCACGAGAAGGTCCAGGCGGCCGAACGTCTCGGCGGTGCGTACCACGATCTCGCGCCCGTAGTCCGGGTCCTTGAGGTCGCCTGGCAGGAGGAGCGCACGCCGCCCCGCCTTCTCGATCCAACCCTGGACCGCCTCGGCGTCCGCCTGCTCCTCGGGCAGGTAGGAGATTGCGACGTCGGCCCCCTCGCGGGCGAAGGCGATGGCGACCGCCCGTCCGATGCCACTGTCGCCCCCGGTGATCAGGGCCACCTTGCCGTCGAGCTTGCCCGAACCCTTGTAGCTTTCCTCGCCGTGATCCGGCTCGGGGGTCATCTTGCCGGTCTTGCCGGGGAAGCCCTGGGGCTGGGCCTCAAACGGCGGCCGGGGGTACTTGTGCAGGGGATCTGTCGTCATGGCATGTCTCCGAAGGGAATGCCGACCCAACAGGATTTCGCCGGGGGTGTTCCTCGTAGCAGGTAACGCTACTCGCTATCGCTCCGCCCACCGAGGAGAGCCTCCCCGCCTGTTTTCGCCAGAGACCGAATACCGGCGGCGCGACATCTGCTCGCCGGGTCAAACTCGCGCCGACCAGAAATTCGCCTCCACGATTAAGCGTGACCGCTGGACGGAACGCGTCAAATCCGTTCATGGTTTGTTCGTAAGCAAGATTCGTGGAGGTGCACCATGCAGATCATTGATATCGCCATCGGCTTCCCCATGCCGCTGCCTCTTCTCGCCAAGCCCGTGCGCGCCGGTTTCCCGAGCCCTGCGGACGACTTCATCGAGGAGGAGATCGACCTTCAGCGCCTACTGATCGTCAATCGTCCCGCCACCTTCCTAGTTCGGGTCGCCGGCGACAGCATGATCCTGGCTCGCCTGTTCGACGGCGACCTCGCCGTGGTCGACCGGTCGCTGACCCCGCGCAATGGCGACATCGTGGTGGTGGACATCGACGGCGAGCGCTCGTTCAAGATCTGGAAGCGCCAGGGGCCCCGGATCTCGCTGCATTTCGCTAACCCACGCTTTCCCGAGTACCGGTTGGCCCCGGACGCCTTAGTCGAGATATGGGGCGTCGTTTCCGGTTCCGTGTGCGCCAAGCGCCGCTGCGAATGAGTGCCCGGGCCTTCGCCCTCTCCGACGGAAACAGTTTCTATTGCTCGTGCGAACGGGTGTTCGACGTCCGCCTCGCGCGCCTGCCCGTGATCGTGCTCTCCAACAATGACGGCTGTGCGATTGCCCGGACCACTGAGGCCAAGGCGCTCGGCATCCGCATGGGTGAGCCCTGGTTCAAGATCCGCGATATGTGCAAGGCGCAAGGAGTTCGGGTCTATTCCTCGAACTACGCCCTCTATGGGGACATGTCGGCACGGGTGAACGCGGTCTACCGGGACTTCTCGCCTCGCATCGAGATCTACTCCATCGACGAGAGCTTCCTCGACGTCTCTGACGTGCGCGAGAGCGACCGGGCGTCCCTGTGCCGCGACATGCGGGCGACCGTGCGGGCCTGGACGGGCATCCCGACCTGCGTCGGCATCGGGTCGACTAAGACGCTCGCCAAGCTCGCCAACCACATCGCCAAGAAGGTGCCCGAACTCGAAGGAGTCTGCGACCTGACCGACCCCGTCCAGTACGACCACTGGATGGTGCGGGTCGCCCCCGAGGACATCTGGGGCGTCGGGGCGGCCTCCGCCCGGCGGCTGGAGGCGCTCGGGTGCGAGAGCGTCGCCGACGTGCGCGACCTCGACCCTAGGATCGCCCGCAAGGCCCTGACGGTTGTGGGCGAACGCCTCGTGCACGAGCTCCGCGGGATGGCCTGTCTCGACTTGGAGACTGTGGCCCCGACACGAAAGGGATGCGCCGTGACGCGTTCATTTTCGGAGCTTGTCGAGGATCGCGCGACGATGGAGCAGGCGATGGCCACCCATGCATCCAGGCTTGGTGAGAAGCTTCGGAGGGAGGGGTTGGCAACGAACCACGTCACGGCCTTCTATCACACCAGCGAGCATGACCGGGACCGGCCGCAGCGATCGGTCTCGACCGTCATTACGCTTCCCGAGGCAACCAACGACACCAGGGTGCTGGTGAAGGCCGCCACACACGGCGTCCGCAAGACCTGGAGGGACGACGGGTACCGCTATTCAAAGGCCGGCGTCGTCACTACTGACTTGATGCCCCTGGCCGACTCCCAGCGGGCAATGCCGGGCCTAGGGCAACTCGAGCGCGAGATGGGCGCCGCCCTGATGGAAGCGCTCGACGCCTGCAATCGCCGCTTCGGGCGGGGGGCGGTCGTCCCGGGTGCCGCCGGGTTCGCCCCGAAGCGCTCATGGTCAACGAAGTTCGAGATGCGCTCACCGCGCTACACCACCAGGCTCGACGAGGTGCCGGTCGTCGCGGCAGCCTGACCCGGTCGACGGAAGTCGATCGACGAATCCGCCTTCCCTCCGGTTTAAGACCAGGCGAATGCCGGAGTGCCTTAACGCCACCCCGGCATTGGGGTGGTCAGGCCGCCCTGGCGGTGACCTTCTCGTAAGTCCCCGTCGCGATCTGGTCTTCGAGCTGCGCCTTGAAGTCTGCGATGCCCAGGACCTGGACGGGATTGCCCGCCTCGTCGAGGAACTCGTAGAGCGCGTCCTCGATGTTGCGGTTGCTGAAGAACACGATGGCGTCCTCGTCGCCGCCGCCTTCCATGTGCGGTTCGCCGTTCGCCATGCCAGAGACGTAGCTACCCGTCGGGCGGGTCTCCTTGCTGCTGCCATCCTCGCGGTAGAACCTGAGCTCGCCCTGCATGACCAGGGTCACGTAGGGGCTCTTGTGCCGGTGCAGCATCACCTTCTGGTTCGCCGCGAACTTGAACACGACGTCGACGATGCGGTTCTCCTCATCGACCTTGTAGACGAAGAAGGCGATGTGCGGCAGCCAGTCCAGCGTCCGCCAGGTGATGTTGCTCTCGTCGAATATAGGGGTGGGCATATCGTTTCCTTCCGTTCCCTCATCCGGCCGCTCTTGGCGGACGCACGGCTTTCCGCCGCATCGGATGATTTGACGTAAGGGTAACGTCCCCCACGATGGATCGATGCGGTGGCCCATCCGGCCCAGCGAGCCAGCCGCATGCGGTCGAAACTGCGCCAGGGGCATGAGGCACTTGCCAATGGTGATTGCCAACTGGGCCGATGTGGTTCGCCCGTCAATCGCCGGCGCGCCTCTAGCAGCCGGACCCGCAGGCACCCCTTGCGTTCAACGTCCGGCCAGGCGATCACGCGGATCCATCAAGGACCGTAACGATGAAAAGCATGGCACCGCCCCTAACCGATTGATCCCGGAGAGCGATGCCGCGCGCCCAGCCTCCGCCATTGCGAGAGGCTGCCATGCCCCAAATTCTTTTTACTTCGGATTCCCATGTGGGGCATCAGGCGCTCCTCAGCCCCACGATGCAAACCCAACGACCGTTCGCCTCGCTTCCCGAGCACGACGAGACCCTGGTCGAACGTTGGAATGCCGTTGTCCGCCCCGAGGATACGGTGTGGCATCTGGGCGACTTCGCTTACCGATGCACCGAGGCGTACGCGCTCTCGATATTTTTGCGCCTGAACGGACGCAAGCTCCTGATCCGAGGCAATCACGAGAAGATCGGGGAACGCCTCCCCTGGGCAGAGCCCGTCCGGGACGTGGCGATGATCGCCCTCTCGGACCCGGCGGGCGTGATGCGCTCCATCTGGCTGAGCCATTATCCCCACCTGAGCTACCCTCGCTCCCACCGGGGTGACCTTCACCTGCATGGGCATTCCCATGGTTCGGTCCCAGGCACGGCGACGCGCGCCGATGTCGGTGTTGATTGTTGGGACTGGGCCCCAGTGACGCTGGACCGGATCCTGGCGCGCCTGGCAATGAACGGATCGGGGACATGACTGCCCCCCGCATTTGGGTTTTTTCCGACCTGCATCAGGATTGGCCGGAGAATGCCTGGGACCCTGCCGCGCATGCGCCGGCGGGCGGTTTCGACGTGGCCGTTGTAGCGGGTGACGTACACATGCCCCTGGTTCGCGCGCTGCACTGGCTGAGCGAGCGCCTCCCTGGCGTGCCGGTGGTCTACGTGCCCGGCAACCACGACTTCTGGTGGGACCGCGGCCAGGAGCGCTACACGATCCACGACCAGTTGACCCGGGGGCGTGAGCGGGCTGGCGCACTGGGCATCCATCTCCTGCTCGACGACGCAGTAATCATCAATGGTGTGCGGTTCGCCGGTGGTACCCTATGGACGGACTTTCGCCTGGGGTCGTTCAACCTGAACCACGGTATCCGGACCGCCCAGGGGCGTGGCGGGATGGTCGATTACCGCCGGATCCGCACGGGTCCGAGGTCGCGCGACCGCATCGAGCCCGAGGAGGTGCTTGCGATGCACCGGGTCACCCGTGGCTTTATCGAGAACACCCTGGCCGTCAGCCACCCCGGTCCCACGGTGGTGGTGACCCATCACGCCCCGCACCCGGCGAGCCTTCCAGGGAGCGATGCGGACCTACGGTGGTGCGATGCCTCCGACCTGACTGACGTCATCTTGGACCAAGGACCGGACGTCTGGGTCCACGGTCATGTCCATTATGCCTCGGACTATCGGGTGGGCCGGACACGGGTGGTCTGTAACGCGCGGGGACATATGAAGGAGCGAACCGGGTTCCGTCCGGGGAAAATTATCGAGGCGGACTTGAACGTGGCCTGCCCCTATTCGGTCGCCCAGGTTCGAAGTTAGTGCATCGTCGGTCTCGTGACGATGGCGGGGCGAACGAGCGGCGTTGATCAGAACGTGCTCTCTGAGCATCCATGCCGGCATCGCTCGGGGTGACTTCACGTCCGGCAAAATCTCGATCCACCGTCATCAGACTTCGTTTCATAAGACTTGGCCGTCCGCCTGACGAAGACCGTACCGGCATCGAGGACAAATATCTGAGCCCTCTCGGCCGCCGAGGATACGCCAGCGACGTGGTCCGGGCAGCCCACACGCGATGACCGCTGATCGAGCGCTGCCCTGCGTCTCCATTCTAGTTGAGATCGCATCCGACGGGGATGCGAAATTTATTTTCCGTGGCACTATCGAATCTACGCCAGTCGCTTCGCTTCAGGGGCACGCTCTTCAACGGGAGCATTTTTTGTCGAGAGAGAATGAGCCGGTCGTCCGTTCCCCCGGGGACTGGCGGGAGCTGGCCGAAACCGACCGGCTGGGGACTTGCGAGCCGGAACAGATCGTGGCGGCTTGCCGCGATCCGGAGTTGCGGGACGAACGCCTCCAGGGTCTGCTGCTGGATCACCTAAGCCGCCTCGCCCGCCCTTACCTGTTCAGGCGGGCCAACAAGGACATGCCGAACGGTGGCCACGATGCCGTCGACGACATCGTCTCGAAGATGGCGATGGCCATCGTTGATCCCGCCGCCATGGATGGGGTGGGATTCGGGGCCGCCTTCTACCCGAAGCTGCAGCAACGCCTCGCCGACCGTCACCGGGCATGGCGGGCGCAGCAGAAACGCACCGAGCCGATGCCCGTCGATGACGAGACGGGCGAGATGTTCGAACCGCCGGACGCCGCCGGCCTGACACCCGAGGAGGCCGTGACGGTCGACGACCTGATCGCGGGCCTCCCCGAAAACCACCGTAGGGCCTTCCTGCTCCACCGCGCCGGCTTCCCTGTCTCCTCGAAGGGGGAGTGCATCGCCACGATGCTCGGGGTCCAGCCGAAGACGGCGGATGCGTGGATCAAGAAGGCCGTCGCGCACCTGCGCGAGCAGCTTGGACTGGACCGATGAGCATCGAAGACCTCGACGACGTCCTATTCCGCTTCCACCAGGCCGCCGAGCCCGTGACGCCGGAACTCGTCGGCCAGTGGGTGGGTCGATACCCGCACTTCGCCGACGACATCAGGGCCCATGCGGTCGAGATCGTCGACATGGAGTTCCTCGCGGAGCGGGATGCCGGGGAAGACGCTGCCTCGGCGGCCGAACCCGTGCTCCCGGTTGCCGGCACAACCCTGCGCGCGGTCGCGAAAGCGGCAGGTACCTCGCTTCGCGACCTGGCGGACGACCTCGGCATCGCGAGGTCCGTTGTCTCCGACCTGAACAGCGCGACCATCGAGACGGCGAGCGTCCGGGGCCGGTTCGTCCGTCTCGCTTCCGAGCGCCTCGGCGTGACGATGGAGTGGCTGTCCGCCGTGCTGACCGGACCTGGGGAGGCTTCAGCGGGGGCCGCGTTCAAGTCGGAGGGCATCCCGGAGGTCGGGCGTCGAAGGACCTGGGAAGAGGCCGTGCGGGACTCGGACATGGAGCCGGAGCGCAAGGCATTCTGGACTGCCGAGGAGCCCTGATCATGGACGTGTGGCGCGACATCCGCCTCAGGGCACGCCACAGGCACCGCGAGGCCTCGGTCTCCAATGGGCTGACGCCGGCCACGGCCATAGTCGCGGCCGGACTGCGGGTGGCCCGGCTTCAGGTCGACCGTTTCGAGCCCGGCGTTCGCTACAAAGCGGGGGTGCTCGGCGTGCTGGAGCGCGAGGACGGCTTCGTGCGCCTGGCGTCGAACCTGACCCCGGAGATAGCCGCCGTCGTGGCGGCTCACGAGCTGGGGCACAACTGGCTCTACGACGACGCGGCCTTCATGATCCGCGACGTGGAAGCGGGCTTCGGCGGCAGCCCGGTGGAGACCGGGGCCGACCGCGTCGTGGCGTATTCGCCCCGGCAGAGGCTGGAGGTCCAGGCCGACGTGTTCGCGCAGGAATTCCTGCTGCCGGCGGACCGCCTGCGCCAGCGGCTGGTCGCCGGCGACCGCCCTTCCACCATCGCGGCGGAAACGGGCCTGCCTATCGCTTTCGTCCGGATGCAGGCCATCCGGGCCCTGCTCCTTCCGCCGCTCGTTCCCCCGGTCGTCGACGAGCGCCCGAGGGCGGCACCCCCGCCGGATCCGGAGCAGCGGGAAGCGGCCGAGTGGGACCACAGGCCGCTCATCCTCGATGCCGGACCCGGCACGGGAAAAACGCGGACCCTGGTCGCCCGGGTCAAGCACCTCCTGGAGGGCGACACGCCCGCGTCTTCGATCCTGGCATTGACCTTCTCCAACCGGGCCGCCGCGGAGATGCTCGAACGGATCGAGGCGCTCAACGTGGCGGGGACGCCGCTGGTCTGGGTCGGCACCTTCCATGCCTTCGGCCTCGAACTGCTGCACCTCTACCACGCCGCGGCCGGGCTGCCCGACGGTTTCGAGGTCCTCGACGAGACCGGTGCGCTCGGACTTCTGGAAGGGATGCTGCTGGAACTCGGCCTGCGGCACTACCAGAACCTATGGGACCCGACCCTGGAGCTTCGACCCATCCTCAGGGCCATCTCGCGCGCCAAGGACGAGCTCGTCTCCGCGGACGAGTACGCCGCAGCGGCGCGGGAAACGGAGGCTCGGGCGGTCACGCCCGTCGAGAAGGAGCGAGCCGGTAAGGTCGGTGAGATCGCCCGGGTCTACCAAGCCTACCAATCCGCGCTCCGCGAACGGGGAGCCGTCGACTTCGGGGATCTCGTCTACCTCGCCGCCAAGCTGCTCTCGGACCGTCCGGACATCCGGGAGGAGGTCCGTGGCCGGTATGGCCGCATCCTGGTCGATGAGTACCAGGACGTGAATCAAGCCAGTACGGCTCTCCTCGATCAGTTGTCCGACGGGGCACGGCACGTATGGGTCGTCGCCGACCCGCGTCAGTCGATCTACCGGTTCAGGGGGGCGGCACCGACCAACGCCGCGCGTTTCACCGAGCGCTACCCCGGGGCCGAGCGCCGGCATCTCAAGACCAACTACCGGTCGTGCGAGACGGTGGTGCGCGTCTTCGAACGGTTCGGCATGGACATGGCGGCCGCCCCGAAGCCGGCGGTGACGTGGAAGGCTCACCGGGGAAGGGTCGGCTTCGCGGATGCAGCGCACGCGCCGGACCTGCCCTCCGAGGCCGCGGCGATGCGGGACCGGATCGAACGGCTCCGCGCCGAGGGCATCCCCTACGACCAGCAGGCCGTGCTGGCACGTACGCATCTTAGCCTCGCCAGGTTCTCCCGCCTGCTCCAGGACCTCGGCGTTCCGGTGCTGTACCTCGGGGACCTGTTCGAGCGGCCGGAGATCCGGGACCTGCTCGCCCTCGTGTCGCTTGGGGCCGATCCGGCCGGCGCCGGACTCGTCCGCGTCGCCGGCTTCCCCGAGTATGGGGCCACCCGCCACGACGCCCTCAAGGTCATCGCCGAGGCGGCGGCGAGCGGGCAGGACGTCATCGCCGTCTGCGCCCGCGCCGCTGCGCTCCCCGGGCTGTCCGAGCGCGGAGGCATCGGCATGGTCCGCCTGGCGGCGCACCTCTCCGGGGTCGAGTGGACCACCACCGCGTGGCGGATGCTGGCGACCTACCTGTTGGAAGCCAGCGACTACCTCAAGCCGCACCTCGACGCCGACGACGCCAGATCCCGGCAGCGCCTGGTGGCCATCTATCAGCTTCTCAAGTTCGCACGTGAACACGCCGACGCGACGCAGGGGCGTGGGGGACGCCGTCGTTTCCTGGAGGACATCCGGCGCCTGGAACGTCTCGACGACGACCGCCAGTTCCGGACGGTCCCGCCCGAGGCGGATGGCCTGCCGGCCGTGCGGATGATGACCATCCACGCCTCAAAGGGCTTGGAGTTCCGCGCGGTGCACCTGCCGCAGACGGCCACGCGCTACGTGCCCGGTCCGCGGCGCCCCTCGGCGTGCCCCGTACCGCTCGGGCTGGAGCATCTGGAGGTGCAGCCCGGGGACCACGCCGCCGAAGAGGAGTGCCTCTTCTTCGTCGCCCTGTCCCGCGCCCGGGACGTCCTGTCGGTCAGCAGCGCCTCGACCTACACCGGGAGACAGTCCACCAACCCCTCGAAGTTCCTGAAGCCGCTCGCTTCCGTCCTGGGAGCCGCGCGGGCGGTCGCACCCCACGCGCCCGTGGCTAGGTCGACGGACCGTTTCGTCGTCCCCCCGCGCGAGACCCACGAGGAACGGCATCTTGAAACCTACATGAAATGCCCCGCCCGCTATCGCCACGAGGTGGTGGAGGGTCTCTCGGCCCTTGCCGAGAAGAGCGCCTATCTGCGGTTCCACGGGTGCGTCCGGCAGGTGCTGGCCTGGGTGGGCGACAAGGCGTGCGCGGGCGAGGCGGTGACGGCGCGGGAGGCCGTGGCCTACCTCGACGGCGTCTGGCGGGACCGTGGACCGAGCGGTGGCTTCGAGGCGGTCTATCTCGCCGAGGCGCACCGGATGGTGTCGGCGGCGGCGACCGTGCCCGACGCAGGGCATCGCGCGGTCGAGCGCGTCCTCTCGGTGGGCGTGGCCGGCCAGACGGTCGTGGTCAGGCCGGACCGGGTCCTGGAGGCCCCGGACGGATCGATCGTCATACGACGGTTCCGCACCGGTCGCAGGAGCAAGACCGAGGAGGAAAAGCCGGTATGGGCGCTCCTGGCCGCCGCCGGCGAGGCAGCCTTCCTGGGGCGCACCGTGCACCTGCAGGCCTTCTATCCGGCCATGGCCGAGATCGTACCCATCGTGCCGCGGCGGGACGGGACGGAACTTGCGCCCTACGCCGATGCCCTGGCCGGGGTGGCGCGGGGCGCATTCGAGCCGATCACGAGCCGCGATTGCCCGACGTGCCAGTTCTATTTCATCTGCACCGCCGAGGATTCTTTCTGACGGCATGACCGAATCCCTCGGCCCCGCTTCGCTGAGAAGGCATGGGGCGGCCGACACCGAGGGCCTCCCGGCGAAAGCGAGAGGCCTGACATGAACGCGCACTACCAAGTCGACCGCAACGAGGTCGAGATCGGCGACGAGAACCTGAGCTTCACCCGGCACGTCATCGACGATCCGAAGCCGACCGGGCGGCAGCTCATCAAGGCCGCGGGCGTCCACCCCGTGGAGGACTACGTCGCCCTGGCGATGCTCCAAGATGGCAGGCTGGAGGATGTCGGCCTCGACGAACTCTTCGACCTCCGGGGCCAGGGGGTGGAGAAGGTCGTCGTCCTGAAGGCGGACGCGACCTACCGCTTCCTCGTGGACGGCGAGGAGAAGGTCTGGAAGACGGTCGTCAGCGGACGCGTCCTGAAGATCCTCGCCGGCGTCGATCCGGTCCGTCACGACGTCTACCAGGATATCCGCGGTGACGACGATCTCCTCATCCGCGACACCGACCTCGTCGACCTGACGAAGAAGGGCGTGGAACGCTTCTTCACCGCGGTCTCGCAGACGACGGAGGGCCTCTCGGCCCTCCTCCCGCCCCGGGACGTGGCCTACCTCGACAACCGCGGCATTGCCCACGACGACCTCGTCGAGCCCGGCCAGCGTGGCATCGTCCTGCGGGACTTCCCCCTGCCCGCGGGGAAGTTCGGCGCCGACAAAGCCGACTTCCTCCTGCTGCTGCCGCCGGGATATCCCGATTGCCCTATCGACATGTGGTACGCCTACCCTTGGCTGAGGCTGGCCGCCACCGGCGCCGATCCGCGGCAGACTTCCGTGCCGGTGATGGCTGCAGGCCGGACCTGGCAGCGCTGGTCACGGCACAATTACGAGTGGCGGCCGGGCACCGACGGCGTCCACACGATGGTTAAGCGGATCGAGCGCGCCCTCGCAGAGGCAGCCTGACATGCTCGACCTCATCCTTCTGGAAGCGCACGAGACCGAGCTCCGTGCACTGCTCGCTACCCCCGACGGCTCGGAGGCCGTGGCGTACATCCTCCTGGGCGCCGCCGAGATCGGGTCCGACCCCTGGTCCGGGGAGCCTAGGCGACGCCTCGTCTCCCATCGCATTGTACCCGTGCCCGAGGAGGACAAGATCTCGGCTTCGGGTGTCCATGTGACGTGGTCGACGCGGACCTTCGTCCGGCTCCTTAGGGTGGCGGAGGCCGAGGGTCTGACGCTCTCCGTGGTCCACACGCACCCCGGCAGCCATGCCTTCTTCTCGGACCAGGACGACGCCAACGAGGCGGACCTGCTCGGCATCGTCCGGAACCGGTCCGGAGACGGGCATTCGTTCGCCAGCGTCGTTCTCGGCGGGGACGGCAGCGTCTGCGCCCGTCTCTGGACCACGCCCGACGGCGTCCAACACTGCGACCGCGTGATAGTCGCCGGTGGTCGTATCCATTTCCACGGTCGTTCGGGGGATGACGGCGGGGAAGTCCTCGACCGTCAGGCGCGGCTGTTCGGGCCGACGTTCAACGGCACCGTCCGCGGTCTGCGCGTGGGTATCGTCGGGTGCGGCGGCACGGGGAGCCCAACGGCGATGCTCCTCACCCGACTGGGGGTTGGGCATCTCCTCCTGATTGACGATGACGTAGTCGAGGCGAGCAACCTCAACCGCATCCATGGGGCACGGCGGAGCGACGCGGATGGCGGTGTGCCGAAGGTCGACGCCCTGGCGCGGGAGATCGAGGTGGCCGGTCTCGGGGTCGCCGTGGCCAAGTTCAGGGGGTGGGTTGGTGACGAGCGCGCCCGCGATGCCCTTCGGGCCTGCGACGTCATTTTCGGTTGCACGGACGACCATGACGGCCGGCTGTTCCTGAACCGCCTCGCCTACTTCTACGGCATCCCCGTGATCGACATGGGTCTGCGCATGGTCCCGGCCCGCGAAGGCCGCCCGTACGAGATGGCGGGGCGTGTAACCGTCGTCGGCCCGGGGGCCCCGTGCCTGATGTGCCGCGGCCTAGTCGATCCGCGCCGGGCGATGGAGGAGGCCCTGCGCCGGAACGATCCCGCAGCCTACGAGGCACGCAAGGCGGAGGCCTACGTCCTCGGCGGGGGCGAACCGGCCCCGGCGGTGGTGACCTTCACCACCGAGACGGCCTGCATGGCCGTCAACGAGCTCCTCCAGGGCCTCACCGGGTTCAGGGGCGCCAACGGTATGCGCACCGGGAGGCAGCGCAGCTTCGATGCCGTCGAGGACCGCTCGACGACGTGCCACCCGCGGGCCGGTTGCGAGATGTGCGCGGGTACGGGCGTCTGGGGCAGGGGCGATGTCCTGCCTTTCCTCCACAGGGCCGGCTAGCGATGGGGACGCTGCTCGCAAGGCTGCTGCGGAAGCTTGGCCTTCTCCGCTCCGAACTCCTGGCACGGACAGTGCCGCAATACCTGAATACCGCCTCGGTCCAGGACGGCGAGCTTGTCCACGTCGTCGACGGCGGGATTGAGAAATGGGCCTGCTTCCGCTGCCCCGGCGGGTGCGGGACGGTTATCCCGCTCTCGTTGAACCCGAAGCGTAGGCCCCGCTGGTCCGTAACCTCGGACTGGCTGGGCCGGCCAACCGTTACCCCGTCGGTCCATCAGACCAACGCCTGTGCTTGCCATTTCCACATCAGGCGCGGGCGGATCGACTGGTGCGAGGATGGACGTCCGCCGGAACGTGCCGGCGGTTCTGACGACGGACAACGGGTGCCGGGCATGCGCGTTGCCAGGCGCGGGAGGATGGCATGACTGCCAATGAACGGATCGGCTAGGTCGCCGCCTGGATCATGGCACAAGTAGCGACCGGGCGGCTCGTCTACCAGGAACGGGTCGCGCAGCACGGCCGTGAGACCGTGGGCGGCGATCTCACCTACCGAAACGGGAACGGGAACAAGGCTTTGGATAAGCGCATCGACGACTCGTTCAAGAAGCTGAGCGGAGACCGGGTGGTCTGGGAGCGCGGCAGCCAGTTTTGGCGCCTTCGCAAACCAAGCTTTCACAGCCCGAGAACTTGCATAGGCCGTGGACCACAAACGGGGTCAACCTCAAAGCCCGAAAAACTTGCGCTCAGCGCGGACCAGTTTGATGGGTCAGGGTCACCGACGGGACGGGCCCGGAAAGCCTATAGGCGTTTTGCCACTTTCGGGCCCCGGGACAGACGGAATGCCGTCCATCGCGAAAATTGTCATCGGGGCGCAAATTAACCGTTGTGCCTTTCCCTTAGGTACCGAATTCGTCCCATTTGCGGACCGCGTTTGGGCTACATGAGGTCCACGTTTTCGCAGCCGTCGGGGTCCCGGCACCGGCCAAGGCGGATCAGCCCGGACGAATAGCAGTACGCCCACCCGGCCTCGGCATCGAAAGCCTGAACGGTGCTCGTCGTGACGACCGTGCCGTCGGGGAACGTGGGGTGCCCGTAGACCATCCCTACGAGCACGGCACCGTCCGCTGACCGGTCGTCGGGCTCGATGATCCAGTCAAGGAATAGGGGCCGCGCCGCAAGCTCCGTCAGGTCTATCCTCGTGCCCGGGTATCGGTTTCGCTGTGCCATGCCCTGCCGTCCTCATCGAGAAATACGAACGCGGCCGCCTGAACCTGCAAGCCGCAATCGTCCGTGAAATGGCCGCCCTCGAACGGACGGTAATGGAGCCTCGCGGCACCCGCCGGGACGCCGGCATGGGGGACGAGCGTGCCCCGGATCCACGCGTGGACCTCGCGATGTCCGGTCCGCAAAACCCTGGTCCTTGCCCCTGGCCGGACGATCATGACGGCACCGGCCAGGGTTAGAGATTGGAGGTGCCCGACGACGCGGCCGCGTTCCCGGATCGACCAGCAGCGGCGGGTCAGATTCCGGTAGACGTCCGTCACTGCAAAGGTAGGGGCGGCAGGCACAGGGCCACCGCCTCAGCCTCGGCGGCCATGCGGATCGCATCATGCGAGGTGACCCGACCGGCCGCCTCCATCTCGATGATCCGGTCGATCCGGACACCCACCGCCAGGGCGATCAGGCCGCATGACCGCCGGGTCGACCAAGCGACCCTGACGCGCTCGCGAATGACCGGGAGGCTATCGCGGCTCATGACGATCCTCCATCTCCACGGGGAAATCATGGGCCATGCTCATCGCGCGACCGCTGATGTCGAGGGCCTTCGTGCCGGGGATCCGCCCCTCGTCACAGAACCGGATCGCCCGGGAGATGATCGCCTCGGCCGCCCGACCGACGTCGGCATCGATGAGGCCTGCCCGGCGCTCGGCCCGGATCTGCAAGAGGCGATAGTCGAGGACGGGTGCGTGCGTGGTCATGCTCACCCCCTCCTCAATGCCGGGCCGCGAGGGTCTCGCGACCCGCAAGCACGGTGTCGACGAGACGCTGCAGACGGCGGACGCTCCCCCCTCGCCAGTGCTCCGCTATGAGCCCGAGCTCGTCGCCGTCGAGGTCAGGCAGCCAGGACGCGTCCGTTCCCCGTTCGCGCCGGGCGTCCCCCACGATCCCCCGCGCCAGGGCCGGCAGGTCGGCCAGCGTGGGCTCGGGCATAGTGAACACGCGGAACCTGTCGAGCAGCGGCCGGGGCATGCCGGCGACGCCATTGGCCGTCGCCAGGAACGTCACGCCAGAGAGATCGGTCGCGCATTCGAGGTAGGGGTCCCGGTATACCTCGGCATGGTCCAGCATGGGCAGGAGCCCGTCGTGGAGATTGCCATTCGTGGTGCTGGTCCCGGCCTTCTCGATCTCGTCGAGGACCACCGCGACCGTCGCGAGGCTCTCCTGCCTGATCATCTGCAGGGGGACGGAAGCCCTACCCGTGGACCACTGGCGGCTTGTACCCGTGAACGAGGCATCCGCCACGCCACTGCACGAGTAGACGGAGCTCGGGAGGCCCAGCGCGGCGGTGATGCTGGTGGCAAGCCGCGTCTTGCCGGAGCCCGGGGGGCCGACGAGCAGGATCGGGGGGAGCCGCGCGAACGGGCGCCCCACGGAGAGGTTCAGGATGCGTTCGATCAGTGCCGCGGCGTGTGGGTACTGATCGACGAGATCCCGACGCGCGGCCGCGAGATCGGGCACCGGCCGGCACGGGAGGGTCACCCCCGCGATAGGCGCCCACTCCGCGCGGGGCGTGGTCCCGCCGCTGCTACGTGCGCCGTCCTTCGCGGACCCCGGCAGGTGCTCGACGCTGCGCACGACGACGAGGCCCGACCCGGACGCCTCCGGCAGATCGTCCTCGTCTTCGTCTTGGTCGCGGGGGTCGAAGCCGGTGTCGTCCCGGACGGGGCCGCGCTTGACGTTGTTGGGCCACTCCACCTTCACGACCGACCGGGCAATGATCTGCAAGGCGGTCAAACTGTCCCCCTGGCGGCGGTACGACCGTGCCTCGCGCTTGGGTGCCCACTGCCCTTCGTCGCAGTACGCGGCGATGGACATCATCTCGGCATGGGTGGTCAGCAAGTTCGAGAGCCGGAGGTCGGTATGCCCGCCCGCCATAGCGATCTGCCAGACGCGGACCGCACACCTCAGGGCGCACCCCTGATCGCCCAGGAAAGCCGCGTAGTAGACGCAGCGGGTTGCCCAGTCGGCATACGTGTCGCGGTCGTCCTGCCGAAGCTTGAGATCTTCCGAAGCCTCGTGGCACACGCTCTCAGCATGCGAGAGGGTCGAGAGAGACACCCTGCACGACGACAGCTTTTCCAGCGCGGCACGCACGGGGGGATGCAGGTCCGGCAGGTCGAGAAGGATCCCCGTCGACCAATGTATGGCGTCCGCCATTGGATCGCAGTCGAGGAAATCCAGGCCCTGATCGAGCCAGTCTACGGACGGGGGATGGTCGGGTGCGAACGGATCTGTCGCGGGCGCACGGGGGCGCGCACCCCGGGGGGCGTGGGCGTACTTCGTCATTGGTCTTCTCTCTACCAGACGCCCGTGCCGATCTTTATCAGCGGGGCAAGCGGCTATACTTACTCGTCAGGTCTTAACGAAGGACTAACGTCGTAATCCGGCTGCCAATGCCTGAACGCGTCCTGGCCTCGGAAATCGTGCAGAAGCTCGATCATGCCCCTGAGCGGGGCATCCGCCGGCGCCCTCTGGTGGACGTCCCAGTACCGGGCGACCGCGCGGGCGACCGCCGATATCTCGCGGGCGTCCTCGCGCTCCGAGAGCTTGACCAGTCCGTACAGCAAGGCCGGGGGCAGGCCGTATTTCCGGATGCGGTCGCGCGCCGTCGTGCGGCGGTTGATGCCCGCGAGCTCGGCCAGGGCGCGGGACCAGTCGTCGCCCCAGACCGCCCCGGCGAGCTCGTCGACGCGCTCGGCGAGGGCCAGGTTGTAGGCCTCCCTGTCCAGGGGGACGACCCCGTGTGGGCCCCGCATGCAGGCATCGCGGCCGACATAGAGGAGATCGCCCGTCTCAGGCCCGACGGTTACGTCACCAAGGTGAATGACCTGATGGGCGACTTCTTCTGGGCGGCGGGGGCAGGCCCGGAGGTGGAGGTGGATGTGACTGGGTGCGAGCATCGGGGAGCTTTCCAGGGGGGTGCGAGATACTCGACGTCGACGAGTCGGAAGTAGTTGCTATTGGCGACGACCCACATGCCCAAGCGCGTGGTGAAGGGCCGGCCAGCCAGGGTGATCTTGACGCTCATGCCTCCACCTCCGTGCCGGTCTCGTGGTGCCGTCCCCAGGGCCAGTTGTGCCGCATCGTCGTGCCCTTGCGGTCGTGCTCGGCCTTGTCGATTCCGACGACAGGCAGGTAGCCGTGCATCCTGTCGCGGAGGTCCGGCATGTCCCGGCCGATGCGGGCACGGTGGACCCCGTCGACGAGGACGCGGGTCTCCCCCGCCGGGAACGTGACGATGGGCTGCGTGAACCCGTCCTCACGGATCGAGACGTGCAGCATGTCCATGTCGTTCGAGACGGCCGCTTTCGGGGCGCAGGGGTTCGAGACCAGCGTTCTGGGGCGGACCCAGGTCACTAGGTCCACGGGCTCAGCCCGGAACGGGCCGACCTCGTGCAGGGCACGGCGGGTCTGGTTGAGGGCGTCGACCTGCTGCTCGACGGGAAGGCCGGCGATCTCCCAGGCGAGGGCCGCGGTGAGGGCTTCGATACGCGTCATGTGGACTTTCGCTCCATCCGGATGACGGCCTAATGCCATCTTCCGCTGTCTCCAATATCGGTGACACTGCTTGCCGCGTCAATGACGAATAGTGTCGGTGAGTGTCATGAGCCTACGGATCATCCTGTCCTGGGCCGCGCCACGGCCGTCGCACCAGCCATCGAAGGTCGCTCTTGAGACCTGCAAGGCGTCAGCCGCGGCGTCGCGCCCGCCCCGTGTCTTAGCCCATGCCTTGAGACACTCCGACAGGGTCCGGGCGTCCCTCTCCCAGTCCGGTGCGGCCTTGCGCTCGGACGCCGGCGCGGGGGACTCGACTGCGCTTTTCGCATCGTAGGCGTTAGCCCACGGGTCCAGCCGGGGGTCGTCGGGACCGATGCGGCCGCGCCCGAGCTCCCGGTCGAACCGGGAGAACCAGGTGGAGGTGTTGCCGTCACCTGTCGCGTCCGGCGGCGGCTTGAAAACGGCGGCCAACGGCTGCCCGATGAGGTCCTCGCGCGCGAGCAGCGCCCGGTAGGCATCCATCGCGGCCGTGGGGGAGCCGTAGCTCGCCCGCTCCAGGAGCTCGCCGCCATCGTGTGCGCGGAGTCGGACAGTCCAAGTCATCGTGGTTTCCTCAGTCGTTCGGGGTGTATTCGACGTCGACGACGTTCTGCCCCCAGAGCTCGGACGAGTAGAACGAGGTCACGTCCTCGCTGCTGTCGTCGAGGTAGCGGGGGCGGCGGACCGCCGTCGCTACCCCCTTGGTTCCGTCCCGGAGACGGAACGCTTGCCCGACCTGGGGGGCACGGTCCGCGCGGAGGGTGACGACGGGCTGGCGCGGCTTGGCCCGCTCGGTGGCCATGTAGGCGACCTGCTCCTCGTCCGTGGCGTGACGCCAGTAGACGTAGCAGACGGTGTCGCCCTCGTGGTCGACCCAGGCCGTGCCATGGCTCTTGGCCACTACGCGGTACCCGCGGAGGCCTTCTTTGTCGGTGTGGGCGATGAAGGTCTCACCGACGGCCGGGGCCTCGTCACGGACGAAGACTGAGCGCTGGGCACGGGCGCGCGCCAGTCGCTGCTGCTCGGCGGCGCGGGCAGCCTCGCGTGCGG